>CALBPV010000026.1 GCA_937899265.1 uncultured Bacteroidales bacterium | reverse complement strand
AGCTTTTGGCACTTGACTTTGGGTCTATCGTCTGACGATGGAGGTTTCCGCAACTGCCAAAACGTTGCCCAAAATGTAGGCAACGTTTTGGCAATTTAAAGTCCGCTGCGAGAGAGGAAGGAAATGTGACATTTTTGTCCGATTTGATTGAAAAAGCGGGGTTGAGATATAAATTTTGGGTGTGAATAGAAAAAAATACAGGGAAGAGGCTGATAATTCGACAAAAAATACTATCTTTGCACCCGTAACTATAAGTATTTAACGCACAATGAAAAATCATTTCACAAGCATTCAGCGCCTGACCATGACTGTGGCTCTGTTGGTTTCTGCTGCCGTAATTTCGGCCAAAGACATCCATGTATCCACCTCCGGTAGCGACGACAACGTCGGCACGGAAGATGCCCCGTTGCTCACCATCCACAAAGCAGTGGAGTTAGTGGCACCCGGAGACCGTATCCTGATTCACGAAGGTACATACACCATCAGCGAACGCATCAAGATACCGGCTCTTGCCACAACGGACGAGAAGCGTTGCGAGATGCGTGCCTGGCCGGACGATGCGGCGGGCAAGGTCATCATCGACGGGTCGGCCATGAACCATACGACGCAAGCGGCCTTCAAGATGGGACGCTGTATCTATGTGAACCACGAAGCAAACTACTGGACTTTCTACGGCCTCGTGTTACAACATGCCGAGGACAACGGCATGAAAGTGGAGGGGTCGTACAATATCATAGAGCGCTGTGTGTTCCGATGGAACAACGACACGGGTCTCCAGATAGGTATGTTCAAAGACTTCTCGATAGAAGAGACCAAGTCGTTCCCCATCAGCGGTTCACCCGCCTTCAATCCCGGTTATACCTATTGCCGATATAACAAGGTCATCAACTGCGATGCCTACGAGAACTACACGCTGGCCGACGGCAACAAAGGGTCGGTCGATATAGCCAAAATAGCCAAAGGCACTTATTGCGAATGGGATGTGCTGGAACAGGCCGGTCTCGCCGACAAGGGAACGGAACTGAGGCACATCGAACTGCTGAACAACAATTCGGGCGGCGAAGTGAGACTCTACGATATGTATATCAGAGTGCCCGACCGTAGCGGCAGTGGTATCACGACGCTGAGGAATGCCGAGGGCCGTCCTGCTGAGATTCGCTATTACAGTCCGGACGGCAGCCGGCTGAAAGCTCCGCAGAGGGGCTTCACCATCGTTCGCACGGAGATGAACGACGGAACGGTGAAGTCGGTGAAAATGTGGACGAAATAAGACAGAGAATGCCTGCGGCAACGGGTGCTGCAGGTGTTCTTTTTATCACTTTGCGCCAGATTCAGAGCCAAACATGATTAAAAATGCGTAAATTTCGTTTATTTTGGCAGTTATGTCAAAAAAAAAACATATCTTTGCAGCAGAAATTATCCCAAAACAATTTATATATACGAACAAATGAAGAAACTTCTTTATTCACTCATGGTAGTCCTCTTTGCTGTAGTGGCTACATCATGTTCCAAGAAGATGGGCGAACTTTCGTCTGATTATGTTTATTGCAATCCCTCACCCCTCGTAGAGAAGGGCGGCAAGGTGGATGCAACAGTTACAGTCAACTTCCCGGCCAAGTTCTTCCCCAAGAAGGCAACTCTCACCGTTACTCCCGTTCTCGTAGCTGCCAACGGCGCTGAGCAGAAGGGGCAGCCCGTCTATTATCAGGGCGAGAAGGTGAAGGGCAACGACCCGGTCATCGCCTACAAGACGGGCGGCAACGCTACGTTCAAGACCTCTTTCGACTATGCTCCCGACTATGCCAAGAGCGGGCTCTATCTGGACCTCAAGGCAACTGCAGGCAGCAAGACCTACGACCTTCCCCGCGTGAAGATTGCCGACGGTGTAGTGGCTACCGAGTCGCTTGCTTCAGCCGACAATGTTACCCCCGCCTATGGCAAGGACAACTTTGTGAAGGATACTTTCCGCAAGTACATCGCCACGATGATTTACGAGTACCAGTCCACCAACCTCCGCACATCGCAGACCCAGACCGACGATATGAAGGCTCTCAACAAGGCTGTGGCAGCTACGCGCACCGACGACCGTCAGGAATTGGACGGCATCGACATGGTTTCGACGGCCTCGCCCGAAGGCAGCTACCAGCTGAACGAGCGTTTGGCAGCCGGACGTGAGAAGTCGTCGTCGAACTACCTCAACAGCATGCTCAAGAAGGCCAAAGTCTCCGGCACCATCACGCCCGAGCAGATTGCCGAGGACTGGGACGGTTTCCGTCAGCTCGTATCCGAGAGCGACATCCAGGACAAGCAGCTCATCCTCGACGTTTTGGGCCGTTTCAGCGACCCCAACCAGCGTGAGGCCGAAATCCGCAATCTCTCTGCTGCCTACACCGAGTTGGCCGACAAGATTCTTCCCCAGCTCCGCTACTCGAAGGTGACGGCTACGGTCAAGAACATCGGCAAGACCAACGAGGAAATCGCTGCCGTTTGGGCTTCACAGCCTGACTCGCTCACGGTGGAGGAGGCTCTCCACTACGCTTCTCTGCTCGACAACGAAGATGCACGCATCCCCGTTTATGAGAAGATAGCCCAGATTTATCCCAACGATCCCCGTGCGCTCAACAACCTCGCAGGTATCTACTACAAGAAGGGCAACTACGACAAGGCCGCCGAGCTCTGGAAGCAGGTGAAGAGCATCGATCCCACCAATCCTCAGGCCAGCCTCAATCAGGGTCTTATAGCGCTCCACAACGGCGATATCCGCAATGCCGAGACACTCATCGGCAACGGCGCTCTCGCATCTGAATACGGCGAAGCCATGGGTACCGTGAATACGCTCAAGGGCAACTATGAAGAAGCCATCAACCAGTTCGGCGACGTCAAGACCAATAACAAGGCCGTAGCCCAAATCTGCGCCGGCAAGCTTCAGGATGCCTCCACCACCCTCAATGCAGTGGCCAATCCCGACGGTATGACCTCTTACCTCAAGGCCATCATCGCAGCCCGTCAGTCGAACAGTGAGGCCGTAGTGAGCAACCTCAAGGAGGCCATCAAGCTCGATCCCTCGCTCGCCCAAAAGGCCGAGAACGACATCGAGTTTGCCAAGTATGCCTCTGCCATCACAGGTCTCTGAGACATCGCAGGAGCAGCGGGGAAGACCCTGAGAGAAGGAGAACCCCGGCTGCCTGCGGACACCGCACAACAGAAGAAGGCTCGCTCCTGAGGGGGCGAGCCTTCTGTGGTTTGTGGCGGAAGCCGGAGTTACTCAATCACATTCTTGATGTCTTCCACCTTGACGATGCCGTTCACGATGGCATAGATGACCAGTCCGGCGGGGGAGTGTATCTCGAGTTTGCGGGCGATGTTGCGCCGATGGGTCAGCACGGTGTGGACAGACAGACAGAGCGCATTGGCGATTTCTTTGTTGGTCTGTCCCTTCACTACGCCCACCAGAATGTCCTTCTCGCGGTTGGAGAGCTGTTCCTTGCTGTTCTCGTCGGTCTCGTTCTTCTCGTCCTCGTCGGTGTCCACCTGACTTTCGAGCAGGGAGACGGCCGAACAGAATATCGAATCCTCCAGTTGGGTGTGGGTCGAGAGGTCATCCTCGAGGGCAAAGAGGTCCATCAGGGCATGATTGAGCAGATAGGTCTGCTTGGTAGAGGGCACATAGCGTACCAGAATGTTCTTGAGGTCCTTCATCTTGGAGTCGATGTTGTTGTGGCTCTGAATCTCCATTTCGGTCTCAAATTCCTGAAGCGAGTGTTCTGCATCGCGGTGTCCCTCGAGCAGTCCGTCCACATACTTGAACACTTCGGTCTCCTCATATTCCATGTGTTTGGTGACTTCGGAGGTGTAGTCGTCGAAGAATTTCAGAATGAGGAAGCCCACATCGTTGCTCGACCCCATGTCGATGGCCGACACGAGGCGTTGGCGGATGTGGGGCAGCATGAAGTCGAGGAAATAGCGGTGGGAATTTCTCAGGTAGTTGAGCAGAGCGCTCACCGAGAGCGATGTGTATTCGTCGAAGGTCGGCTTGGTGCCCGAACTCACGAAGTTGCATACCGTCAGAAACGTATCGGTATCGACACCGCAGTGGGCGCAGACCTCCTCGACGCTCTTGTCGCCGAAGCCGAGCGGGATGTCAAACCGGCTCAGCACTTGCAGCAGCTGATAGTCGTCCGAAATCAGGGCGCTCATGCTGTCGTTGCCTCTGTATTTATGTCCCATAGGAATGATTGATTTTAATGAGAACCTTTAATTCGTTTCGTACTTTCGATCCGTCTCACTGAGGGCTTCGGGTACATCGTTTTCCAATTTGCTTCCGCAGCTGCTGCAGTGGGTGGCAGAAACCAGATGTCCGCGTTTGCCGCAGTTGGGACAGACGCGGGTATTGTCGGGCTGCTCTCTGCGTCCGTCTTTAATCATCTGGGCAGACACAATGCCTGTCGGAACCGCAAGGATGGTATATCCGAACAGCATCACCACCGCCGAGAGGAACCGACCCACAGGAGTGACAGGTGTGATGTCGCCATAGCCTACGGTCGTCATGGTCACTATGGCCCAATAGATGGATGTCGGGATGCTGGTAAACTGAGTGTCGGGCTCGTTACATTCAACCATATACATCAGCGTGCCGATACTGATGACCATAATCACGACGAACAGGAAGAATACGGAGATTTTG
>CALBPV010000025.1 GCA_937899265.1 uncultured Bacteroidales bacterium | reverse complement strand
AAGTTGGCAAGTGTGCCCAGCAGCGTTCCCACGGGACAGATGGTATTGCAATAGGTGCGGCCGTTGCGGGCGGCCAAAATCACTATTACAACAAAGGTCACAGCAGCTATCAGGAAGGTGGGCAGAGAACGCATCCACACCTCGCGGTTGTAGAAAGCATAGCTGTCATAATGTTCGGCAACGGCGGCCAGGGCATTGTTGCCCCACGTCCACAGCGGCTGCATGAGGTTTTGGACCATACGACCGTAGGACGAATAGGGAGCCAACAGAGCCACCAGAGAACCTGCGCCGACAAACATAGCCACCGCAAAGAGTACAAACACCGTCCAGCGGAGCCACGTCTTGGCCGGGCTGTAGTTGTAGGGGACTTTGCGTATAGGCTTGCTGTGCAGCCCGCGTCCCACCCAGGCGACAATATCCTGAAAGACACCCAGAGGACATATCACCGAACAATAACAGCGGCCCAAAAGCAGTGTCACAACGACCCACAGAGCTACAATGCCGAAATTCATGGCCATCACTGCCGGTAGGAACTGTATCTTGGCCAGCCAGGCCAAGTGATGATGCAGCACCCCGGAAATGTCAAGGAATAAAAGTGTGATACTCAGCCAGCAAAGCAAAGCCAATACTACACGTATCTTCTTATACATAGGAAAAGGTGTGATGATAGAATGGTTGGTACTTTAAAAACTGCGACAAAAATAACATAAATATTTCACAATTCCAAATATTTTAAGAAATTTTGGCAAACGGGGCTGACATTTTGTCCGCGGGCACGGGTTTTGCGGATGGAAAATTGCCGTCAGCTGCTCTCTGAGCTACAACAGGTAAATCTAAAATAATAAAATCTAAAATAAAACATTATGAATTTCGAAAACCTGACAATCAAATCGCAAGAGGCTCTGCAACATGCCGTAGAGTACTTGCAAGGACATGGACAACAAGCCATCGAACCCGCCCATATTCTTTTGGGTATTCTCCACAGCGGCGAGAGCGTAGCGAACTTCATTCTCCAAAAGTTCGGACTCCAGCCGTCTGTGTTCCGCCAGGCCGTAGAGCGCCAGGCCGAAAGCTATGCACGCGTGCAGGGCGGCAGCGATCCCTACCTTTCGCGTTCAGCCAATGAGGCTCTGACCCGGGCCAATGACTACTCGCGCAAGCTGGGCGACCAGTACGTTTCGCTCGAAGCCCTCTTCATGGGTATCTTCCAGACCTCCGACCCCGCGTCGAAGATAATGAAGGACATGGGCATTACCGAACGACTTCTCGACGAGGCCATTGCCGAACTCCGAAAGGGATCCAAGGTAACTTCCCAAAGTGCCGAAGATACCTACAACGCACTCTCCAAATATGCCCAGAACCTCTGTCAACAGGCCCGTGAAGGCAAACTCGACCCGGTGATTGGCCGAGACGACGAAATACGCCGTGTGCTGCAGATTCTGTCACGACGCACAAAGAACAACCCCGTCCTCATCGGCGAACCCGGTACGGGCAAAACAGCCATCGTCGAAGGCCTTGCCCAGCGTATCGTGCGCGGCGATGTGCCCGAGAATCTCAAGAGCAAACAGCTCTATTCGCTCGACATGGGGGCACTGGTGGCCGGCGCAAAATACAAAGGCGAGTTTGAGGAACGTCTCAAGAGTGTGGTCCAGGAGGTGCAGAAAGGCGACGGCGAAATCATCCTTTTCATCGACGAAATCCACACACTCGTGGGTGCCGGAAAAGGTGAAGGTGCCATGGATGCCGCCAACATCCTGAAACCGGCTTTGGCTCGAGGCGAACTGCGTGCCGTGGGTGCCACTACGCTCGACGAGTACCAGAAGTACTTCGAGAAGGACAAAGCCCTCGAACGGCGCTTTCAGAAGGTAATGGTCGATGAACCCACCGAGGAAGATGCCATCGCCATACTGCGCGGTCTGAAGGAACGCTATGAGAACCACCACAAAATCCGTATCAAGGACGCAGCCATCATCCAGGCCGTCAAGCTCTCCACCCGTTACATCACCGACCGCTACCTGCCCGACAAGGCCATAGACCTCATCGACGAAGCATCGGCCCGTCTCCGCATGGAGCGCGACTCCGAGCCGCAGGCTCTCGACGACATCCACCGTCAGGTCATGCAACTTGAGATAGAACGCGAAGCCATCCGATGGGAGAACGATGAAGCCAAACTCTCGGCTCTCGACCGCAAGATAGCCGACCTCAAAGAAGAGGAAAGCAAGTTGCAGGCCCAGTGGAAGAACGAGAAGGGTCTCATCGACCGCATCCAACAGAACAAGGTGGATATCGAACAGCTCAAGTTCCAGGCCGAGCAGGCCAAGCAACGCGGCGACTACGGTACTGTGGCCCGCATTCAGTACGAAACCATTCCTTCCAAGGAGAAAGAGAATGAGGCTATCCAGCTCCAGCTGCGCGACAGTCAAGGCGACGAGGCTCTCGTCAAGGAGGAAGTCGATGCCGAGGACATTGCCGAAGTGGTATCTCGATGGACAGGTGTGCCCGTGTCGAAGATGATGACCGGCGAACGCGAAAAACTCGTCCACCTCGAGGAGGAACTCCACCGGCGCGTGGTGGGACAGGAGGCCGCCATAAGTGCTGTGGCCGATGCCATACGCCGCTCTCGTGCCGGACTCTCCGACCCCAACCGGCCCATCGGCTCGTTCCTCTTCTTGGGCACGACGGGTGTGGGCAAGACCGAATTGGCCAAGGCTCTCGCCGAATTCCTCTTCGATGACGAGAAGATGATGACGCGTATCGACATGAGCGAGTATCAGGAGAAATTCTCCGTCACCCGTCTCTTCGGTGCGCCTCCCGGATACGTCGGCTACGAGGAGGGCGGACAGCTCACCGAGGCCGTAAGGCGCAAGCCCTACTCCGTTGTCCTCTTCGACGAGGTGGAGAAGGCTCATCCCGATGTGTTCAACACCCTGCTGCAGGTGCTCGACGAGGGTCACATGACCGACGGCAAGGGCCGTCAGGTGAACTTCAAGAACACCATCATCATCATGACCTCCAACATGGGTTCCGAGCTCATCCGCGAGAATTGTGCCAAGATTTCCGACTGGGAACATCTCACCTCCTCCGACGAGGCTCTTCTCGAGCAGACCAAGGAGTCAGTGCTCCAGATGCTCAAACAGACCATCCGGCCCGAGTTCCTCAATCGTATCGATGAGGTCGTCATGTTCTCACCCCTCACCGAGAAGGAGATACGCCAAGTGGTCGATATCCAGCTCGACCATTGTCGCCGCCTCTTGCAGGCCAACGATGTTGAACTGCGCGTGACCGATGCGGCCCGCCGTTTCCTCACACGCGAAGGCTTCGATCCCGAGTTCGGTGCACGTCCCGTGAAACGTGCCATCCAGCGTCACCTCCTCAACGAGCTTTCCAAGAGCCTGCTCTCTGGTCACGTGGACCGCGCTCGTCCCATCGTGGTCGATAGTCCGAACGGCGAGAAACTCAGTTTCGATAACTGAAAATCGCCAGATTTGACAAAAAAAAAGACCATTTCAAGGTTAAACTTACATTTTTCGGGGCAAAGATTTGGTTATGTCACAAAAATAACCTATCTTTGCCCCGTGTTGGCATTGCGCCACATGCCTGAGAAAAATCACTCAATAATATATCCGCAATTATGAATCTCAAAAAAAAC
>CALBPV010000024.1 GCA_937899265.1 uncultured Bacteroidales bacterium | reverse complement strand
ACGGTGCCAATCTCGACATCTGGGGCGGCAGAATCCGCCACGCTGTCTATGGTGCCGGCAACGGCCATTTGAGCAGTTCCCATTCGCCCAATCCGTTCGAAAAGGAGAAGTCCGTTATCAACCTCTTCAATCCTGACGCTACAGAATATACACTGCCCCATTTGGCCTGTACGAAGATTCGGCTTGCCGGTATCGACGAGAACAACAAGGTGAACATCGAAGGCTCCTTCTTCGGCGGCGGCAACTGTGCATCCGTCGGCATCTTTGACCGCGACTCTCTCTTCAGCGAAGGCAACTTCGGATCTGCACGTCAGGTGCCCATGCCCAACCGCGGCCGTATTCTGATTAATGTCGGTTCTCATGTATCGGTTCGGTCCTTCTTCATGGGCTCCGACGGAAAGGGTCTGCTCAAACAGGTGCCCTACTATCGTCTCCACGGCGATTGGGTCAAAGGCTTCCGTTCCAACGAGGATTTCCGCCACTACTGCTCGATGATAGACTTCGCCGGCACTCCCCGACTCACCTTCAACAACGACAATTCATTCAAAAACGAATATCCCATCCTCGACTTCTTCGGTGACAAACGCGTGTTCGAAACACCGGGCGAGATGGATTCCAAGGATATTGATGTCCACGTCTTCTTTGGCGGCAGCAACCGCGGTTCTATGATATCCGACTCCGTGTACATTTATACGCTGCCGGCCGGTCTCACCATCCACAAGTCCATCACGGGAGGCTGCAACAACGCCTACCTCTCCTATCTGGAAACGGAAGGACCCGATGCAGGTACTTTGCGCGAACGCTTCGGCGGTTTCATTCCGATGAACGTCAATACCGAGCAGTACCACCGCCTTCAGCTCAACGTATTCAACAAGTTCGAGCCCGTGACCTACCAGATCAATCCCAAGACAGGCGCAAACAAGTTCTACGGCTGTAATATGTACGCCGGCTGCTACTACCGCGGTGTCATCTACGGTGCCACCTCAGTCAATTTCCATGCCGACATCGTGGGTGAAGACTCCAACATGTCGGACGAAGGTCCCATCTTCGATGCCGCCAACTGGCTCAACCACGATGCAGGCATCCTCTACGGCGGAGGCTACGGCGATTCGACCGAAGTCATCGGCAACACCTACATCTCCATGACCGGTGCGCGCCTCAACGGAGACATCTGTATTCCCAACCTTCTCGATGCCTTCGGCGGAGGTATGAAAGGCCGCGTTGTGGGTCGAACGAGCGTCACCTACAACGGAGAAGTGACCGGCGCTTCTCCCCTTCTGGCCACGAAGAAAGGCATTTGGGGCAAAATGTTCGGCGGAGGCCGTCAAGGCTCTGTGGTGGGCAAAAGTGCCTTAATGCCCGGTCGCAACGCTCCCGCAGGTGTCGGAACACGTGTCTATGTCTATAGCGGCATCGTCGATCAAGTCTTCGGCGGAGCACGTATGGCCGACATCGAGGGTGGAACCTATGTCGAAATCAACGACCACTCCGAGCACCATTTCCACACCATCGTGCGTAAGGTATATGGAGGCAACGATGTGGCCGGCAGCATAGGCTCCGGCAAGGTGAAACCCATATTTGAAAACAAGCATGCCGTTCGCAACACCTTTGTGCGCATCACGGAGGATCCCAAAAAAGACGGACATTACTCGGGCTTCCCCTTTGTGGGTGAATTGTTCGCGTCCGGAAACGGCAACTACGGTCCTCACCTCGAGAACTACTCCCGCATCCGTCGTTCTTACGAAGGCGGCTATCTCTACACCGACCGCGACTCAGTGCTCCTCACCGGCAAACGCCGTCCCCACGTCGATTCGGCTTATGTCGAAGTCACCGGAGGGTCTGTCATGAACCTCTACGGCGGCGGCAACAATTCGGTTGTGGACAAAGACGTGGTCATCTCCATTCGCTACAATGACGACAACATCGGCGCACGTGCCACTTTCGACAGCCACATGTCATCCGACTGCTACCAGCGCGGCAAGTGGCTCACATCGATGAAATCCATCCGCGACGGCATCATCGACGACGGTGAGAAAATCTACTCCGAGGACAACATACACCGCATCTTCGGCGGCAACAACGAGATGGATATGAACGTACAGCCCAAATGGCGTCTGCGCAAAGGCAACATCGGCACCATATACGGCGGCTGCAATGTCGGCTCGGTCATCTACTACAACGAGGCCGCCGACCGCAATCTCCACACGGGTGCAGGCGGTGTGCCCGGTTACACCCTCGACCTCAACTATCCGGAACTCACGGCCAAGAACGTCTTCGGCGGTTCGCGTATGGGCACTGTTCAGGCTTGCCGTTTGACCTATAATGCCGACGGTAGCCGCATTGACAAAATAGAACCTGTAGAATTTGCCGACAACCAATACGGCGTGACCGTCAATATCTCCAACGGCAGCTTCGGGCGTGTGTTCGGCGGTAACGACATCACAGGCACCATAAACAACGGTACCCACCTCGAAATATCCGGCGGACAATGTGACGAGATTTACGGTGCCGGCAACGGTGAGTACATCTATAAGGTGGATCCCAACGTCAACAAGGTGACCGAAATGTGGGACAATGAAGGCCGCCGCTGGTATTACCTCGTCCCCGCCATCGACACCCTCGGCGGCAGCAAACCCTCTCCCATCGAGAAGGTGCGCGTCATCAACCGCTATCGTCCCAACATTGCCAAATCGTTCATCGAGATTGCAGGCGGCATCCGAAGGGACCTCTCCCGAAGGATGACCTATGTCTTCGATGCCATCTACTGCGGCGGCAACTGCTCCACAATTCTGTCTCCCAACGGCGGTCAAGGCAAGGTGCGCCTCGAAATCGGAGGCCAAATTGTGGCCAACAACATCTTCCTCGGATCCAACGGTGCCAACCTCATCAAGGATGACTATACGAAGTACATCTGTCAGTACAACAACCTTTCGAGTGAACCCAACGATACCGACAAAGAAGGCAAAACCCTGCTCGACCGTTATATGGAGGCTGTTACGATGTATGCCTTCCCCGAGGACTTCCAGTTCCGTCGCAACTACACCGAGTGCTACATCGGCGACTTCTACCTGGGCGGCAACCGTGGTTCCATCTGCACCCACGGCGACATCTCCATCACCTTCCCCTCGTCGCTCACCGTCTTCGGCAAGATTGTGGGCGGTTCCAACCGCGGTGATATCATTTGTCCCGAACTGACCGGCGGACAGAACATTGCCCATCAGGGCGGCATCTTGTGGGACGGTATCGGCACGAAGCCCAACATCATGCTCAATGTCTTCAGCATCTACCGTCCGAACATAATGGACAAGACCGCCGACAGGCTCAACAACTACCTCCGTCCCACCGACGAGGCTTCCACCATTGTACCCGTCTATAGCGGCTGCTTCCAGAGCGGCATCGTCGAGGGATCCATCGATGCAGACATCACCGACCCCAACGAGAGTCTCTCGATTCCGACCGACAAAGACAGTCAGGAAGACTCCGGCACCCAGTTCTTCGAAATCTCCATGTAAGCGTCCTTCGCAGGAGACGGTTCCTCAAAAGACGTTGTCACTGCAATCGTCGGACAACGTACCTGCCAAATGGGTTCCAAACCTCTATCGGATTCCGATGGACCCGAAAAAAGTTTTTGACAACGCCATCGGATATCGATAGACCCGAAAAAAGTTTTTGGCAACACCATCGGATATCGATAGACCCGAAAAAAGTTTTTGGCAACGCCATCGGATATCGATAGACCCCCAAAAAGTTTTTGGCAACGCCATCGGATATCGATGGACCCGAAAAAAGTTTTTGACGACACCATCGGATATCGATGGCGGCTCCAGTCATTTTTTATCTTCTGGGAATCCGGGCAGACCTTGCAGACGAAAATCGGGGGAATCAAGTCCCCACGACGGGGCTTCACTCCCTTCCGAGAACGATTCCGAGAATATCTTCCGGACGGTCAACGACATATTCGGGATGTTCTGCTTCCAATTCGGCACGGGGACGGAATCCCCAGGTTACTCCACAGGCAGCGAGACCGGCATTGTGGGCAGTCTGCATATCTACATTGCTGTCGCCTACATAAAGCGTGTCGGCACGTTGCATTCCTCCCTCCTCCATGATGGTGTTGACAATGGCGGGGTCCGGCTTCACGGGCACACCCTCACGATTGCCGCAGACGGCCGACCAGCCTACTTCGGGGAAATAGTGGGGAATGAGTTTCCGTACGGCTGCATCATACTTGTTGCTCGCCACTGCCACACGTACGCCATGAGCCGTGAGGGAAGACAACAATTCGGGAATGCCGTCGTAGGGGCGCGTTTCGTCCCGACCGTGTGTTTCGTAGTAGGGAGTGAAGAGTTCCTTTACCTTATTTATATATATAGGAGTACGTTTGTCATCCGGAAGCGAACGCTCGAAGAGTTTCATGACTCCGTTGCCTACCTTCCATCGATACTCTTCCATCGTCCATGTGGGGAACCCCATTCGGACCAATGCCTGATTGACGGCATTGCCCAAATCGGCAATCGTATTGAGCAACGTTCCGTCCAAATCGAATATCACACTTTTGTATTTCATGCCGCAAAGATAGCATTTTTTTTGTAATATGGCAAAAAAACGGCAAATTATTTTGTCATTTCTGAAATTTTTCCTATCTTTGCAGCCATAAAACCAATGAACAAATTTGAAAAGACGCTTGAGTTCATCAAGCAGACTATCACCCGAGAGTCGCCGTTTTGGATGCATATATGGCTGGTGGGAGGCTGTGTGAGAGACGAGTTGCTGGGCGAGAGATACTCCGACCTCGATCTGCTCATCGACCTTCCGCAGGGTCAGAAGCAGTTCGTGGAATATATGTGCCTAACTTATCCCGACATCTGTCGCGGGCCGTTCTACTATCAGCGGTACGGCACAACGGCAATGGATGTCGTGATAGACGATGCGCTCACCCTGGTGGAATGTGTGGAACCTCACGTCGAGAACTATGCCGACGACGGAGTGACGCTGCTTGACACGCGTTTCTGCTCACTACAGGAGGATGCCGTTCGGCGTGACTACACTTGCAACGCGCTCTACAAGAACCTCCATTCGGGACAGGTGGCCGACCCCACAGGCATGGGGCTGGAAGACCTCAACGCCGGATTGCTGCGCACTCCACGTGACCCGGAGACCATCTTCCGGCAGGATCCGGTGCGCATGCTTCGGGGCATACGATTCAAACACCAGAAAGGCTTCCGCTTGGATGATGCCGCTTGGGATGCCATTCTCCGCTGTCACAACGAGATAGCCACCTCCGCCCCGAAACGGGTGCGCGACGAGCTCAACAAACTTCTCAAGACCCCTTCTTTCGGCGAGGCCGTCAACGACCTGCTGATTTGCGGTCTGCTGAAGTATGTATTCCCCGGACTCCCGGATTACTTCGATGACAATACCCACCTCGAAAGTTGCCAAGAGGAAACAACCCTTTGGCAGCATACTCGCATGGCTCTCTATACCCTTCTCAAGGAACATCCCCACGCCGACTCCATATCAAAACTTGCAGTCCTGATGTTGGACATCAGCGACAAGGCAGGCATCGCACAGACACAGGAACTGCTGCGCGGTGCTCTCATAGGAAAAGAAAAGGCCGGAACGGTGCTCCACATCATTCAAACCTACCAGCGCTACCGTTCTTTCTTCGGCATGAACCAAACCTATTTGGGCAAGCCCCGTTCCCTCCCCCATTTCATCGTCGGACTCAACGGCTACAAGGCCGAGTTCCGTCGTATCGTGAGAGCCATGAACAGCGGCATGAAACCGGAACTGAGGGTGCCCTACAACCTCTTGTATGACAGCTCGTCTTTGCCAGACGGAAAGCACGGAAACAGCGGACGCAAGAAGAAAATGTCGGGGCAAGGGACAGAAACCGCCAAACCTATGTCCAACGAACTCCTCGAAGCGCAAAAACTCCGTAACCGCAAGAGGAACCAAAAACGCAAGGAACAGCGCCGCAGAGCCAAAAACAAACGCAAGGCTGCCCGCGAAGCAGGGAAAACCAATGTTTAAAGTTCCGGCAGAGGTTTGTGAACCATAACCACCGCCCAATGATTGCGAACCTTGCTGTGCGCAAACTCTAAGCCGAGGCGTTCGGCCTTGGCCCGGATGAGCGGAATGTCCTCCTCGAAAAAGCCGCTCAGCAACAGAATGCCGTCAAATTTGAGCACCTTGCTGTATGCTTCCATATCGGCAATGAGCACATTGCGGTTGATATTGGCCACTACAAGGTTATATGTGCCGTACTCCTGTAGCAGAGAAGCGTCTCCGCAATCTACCGTCACAATTTCGTTCACTCCGTTGGCCATCACATTGTCGGTGGCGTTGACAGCCACCCAGTCGTCAATCTCGACAGCCCTCACGCGACGTGCCCCCATTTTGGCACAGAGAATGGCCAGCACCCCCGTGCCCGTGCCCATGTCAAGACAGGTTTTGCCCTTGAGCTGGAGGCGGAGAAGCTCTTCTATCAACTGAGAGGTCGTCTCGTGGTGACCCGACCCGAACGACATGCGTGGTTCGATGACGATGTCGTAGCGGCAATCGGGTATGTCCTTGGCCAATGGTGAGTGGACAGAACAGAGTTTGCCGATGACGATGGGCTCCACGTTCTGCTGCTCCTCCCACTCGAGATTCCAGTCCTCGGTGGCAACTTCGGATGCTGTGAAGGAACAGGTGACATCGGGTACAGGCAGTTCTTCCAAAACCTTCTGTACTTCGGTCGCAGAATACTTGTCTGTGGGACAATAGGCCAAAAGTCCGTCCTGTGCGGTGGTGAAACTTTCGTAACCCAGCGGGGCCAGCAGTGAAGCAAGCACATCGCAGGTCGTTTCGCTCATCGGGGTCGGACGCAGATGGAGTTCAATGTAATTCATATCGTTTCGAAGAATTCAGTTTTGTTGCTGCAAATTTAATGAAAAATCTCATTTCGGGGCACAATTCATCGATAAAAATGCACAATTCGTTGATTTTTTTGTCGAAATAGGGTTAAAATTGCATTTTTGGTATCCAAAAATTAAAAAAAATATTATCTTTGCACCGACCAAGTTCCATACTTTATAAACTTTAAACATTATAGCAACGATGAAAAAGATGATTCTGGCTGCACTCGCAATGGCGGTGACCTTGCCGGCAGCAACTTCGACTTATGCTCAGTATGATGACGACATCTACTTCAGCAGCAGTAGCGCCGAAAGGTACGAACCCGTGAAGGAGACAGTAATGGAAGAATGGTCCACCAATGCCAACAACGACTGGGACATCGATACCTACAATCGTCGCACAAGCGATGTGGCTTCCTATACCGCATCGTCCGATACCTATGCTCAAAGCGTATCCGACAACCCAAACCAAAACTTCTCGTTCGGTACCGAACCCGGCACCGACTATGACAATGTAATTCACGATACGGTCTATGTAATCGAAAATTATTGCTACACCGACCGAATCCGCAGATTCCACAATCCCTGGTGCTCCTACCACATCTGGAATCCGTATTGGGACGTAGCCTACTGGGATCCCTTCTACTGGGATTACTGCTATTGGGATCCGTGGTGGTATGTGACTCCCTCGTTCGGCTTCCACTACGGCAGCTGGTATTGGGGGTGGAACTATGGCTACTACACGGGCTGGTACGGCGGCTGGTATTCTCCCTTCTACCGTCCATATCCCCACTATTACGGTCCCTACTACGGCGGAGGCGGCCATCACGGCTGGCACTCCCGTCCCAATCAGGGTTCCCGTACCAACAACATGGGCGGCAGTTTTGCCTCACGTGGCAGCCGAAACGGCACCAGCCGTCCCGGCAACCGTCAATATACGTCCGATGCCCGTCGTTCGGGCATCTCCGGCGGCAACGTTTCCCGCTCCCACAGCGGCGCCACAACAGCCCGCGCCACACGCAACAGCAACATGAAGCTCCCCGGCGACCAGATTTCGCGCTCCTCCAACACACGTTCCGAAGGTCGCAACCTCACCTCGGGCGGTACCACCGTGCGCGGCAATCGCGGTACGTCGTCCTCCTCGGCTTCTTCGACCCGGTCGATGACAGGCTCTTCTGCCAGAAGTGTCAACAACAGCAATGCCCGGCGTCAAGCCAACGGCGTACGCCAGAACTCCAGCGGCGTGACCTACCGTTCGACCCAGCGAGCAGCCTCGAGCAGCAACTCTTTCAACCGCAGCACAACGTCGCGTTCGTCCGGCAGTTACAACCGTTCGTCAAGCTCTTCCAACAGCTACAACAACTCCAACAGCAACAACAGCAACAGCTCGACCACAACGCGCAGCTACACCCCCTCTTCGTCCTCTTCCAGCTCCGGCTATTCCGGCGGCAGCTTCGGCGGACGTTCCGGTGGCAGCAGCGGCAGTTTTGGCGGACGTTCCGGTGGCGGCAGCGGTAGCTTCGGCGGTCGATCTGGCGGCAGCAGCGGCGGAGGAGGCCGTTCCGGTGGCGGTCGCAGGTGATAATTCTCTTTTTGTATGTTTTTTCAATCTTTATTCCGAAATGCAATGAAACATCTCACGATAATCCTTTCGGCAGTCCTCATGGCTACGGCTGCTTCAGCCCAGAATGTGGTCGATGCATCACGTTTCTCCGAAACCTCGCTCTCCGGCACGGCACGCTACCGCTCCATGGGCGGTGCCTTCGGTGCTGTGGGCGGCGACGCTACGGCCATGAACGACAATCCTGCCGGCCTGGGCATCTATCGCGGCACCAGCGAAGTGTCGTTCACGCCTCAGGTCACGACCTACAACACAACGACCAAAGGTTCCTCCGAGAAAGACACCCGCGAGACCGATTTTTCGATGAGCAATCTCTCCTACATTGTTTCTTTCAATACCGAGAACAGTTCCAGCCTCGTCAACTTCAACATCGGCGTGGGATTCAACCACTCCGAGGGCGTGAACCGCAAGTACCGTTCATACCTCGCCAATCCGCATTCTTCTTTCGGAGCCTACATCGCCAATCAGGCCAATAATTATTTGGTCAACACCAGTCAATACGACAACCCCGGAGTACTCGAGTCAAACAATCCGGGCAACCTTGTCGAGATGGCCTATGACAGTTATGTCATCGACGATGCCTACGATGCCGACGGCAATATCTGCGGCGTGTGCAGCTACGACCAGAAGGAAGGACTCTCCAACTCTCAGTCCCTCTATGTGAAGGAGAAAACACGCATGGACGAATACAACATCTCGGCAGCCGCCAACTGGAGCAATATGTTCTACGGAGGCATCACCCTCAGCATCGTCGATTTCAACTCAACCGTCGAAAGCGAATATCAGGAGGACTATTCCAAGTCATCGGGCTACACCGATTACTACAATAATCTTGAAACGAAGGGCTCCGGCGTCAACGTCAAGATGGGTCTGCTCTTCAAACCCGTCGATGCGTGGCGTTTCGGTCTGGCTTTCCACACCCCAACATGGCTCTTTATGAAGGACATCTACGACGGATCCATGTACTCCAATGCCCCCGACGGACACAGCAGAACCGATGTGTATGAATACAAGTATCGGTTCAACACGCCCTGGGAACTCCAGTTCTCCACGGCCTACATACTTGGTACCCGTGGACTCATCAGCTTCGAGTACGACATGAAGGACTTCTCGTCGGCCTCCTACAAGGAGGACAAATCCAACGACCAGTACCTGCTCGATGTCACCAACGATGTGATTAAGGACTACATGCAGCCGCAGCACATCTTCAAGGTGGGCGGAGAACTGCGTGCCACGCCGCGCTTCTCCATCCGTGCTGGCTACCAGTACCGCACTTCGCCCTTCAAAAAGGAGGTGATGGACGAGTGGGAGGGACGCTCCTGGACTGTGTATGACGGACGAGGAACCTGGGGCGATGACAACGAGACCCTCTTCTCGTCAACGACCAAGCCCAACTACTCCATCACTGACGACCAGCACTATTTCTGCATCGGGTGTGGATGGAAGGGTCGCGGATGGTTCATTGACCTCGCTTTCGCAGATCAGTTGCGAAAAGACAAGATTGCCGCATTCCCCACCACCGATGCCCTCATGTACTTTGACAACGACGGCAACGCCGTCTTGAGTGCCAAGAATCAGGATGGTGCCGTAACTGCCAACCACATCGACATGACATCGAACATTATGTCGTGGGACGTTACTGTCGGTTTCAAGTTCTGATGGAAGCCGATTTTCTCTCCCAGCTCAATAGCTCCCAACGAGAGGCCGTCACCTACTGTGACGGCCCTCAATTGGTTATAGCAGGTGCCGGTTCGGGCAAAACGCGTGTGCTCACCTACAAGATAGCCTACCTCCTCCGGAACGGCTACCACAGCGACGAAATTCTGGCGCTCACCTTCACCAAGAAAGCCGCTACCGAGATGAAGAACCGTGTCAACGCCCTCGTGGGACCGGCTCTCTCTCGCAGGCTCTGGATGGGGACGTTCCATTCCGTCTTCGCACGTATATTGAGAAAGGAGGCCGAACGCATCGGCTACAAGCGCGACTTCACCATCTACGACCAGACCGACTCGCGCTCCCTCTTCAAGACCATCATCAAGGAGATGCAGCTCGATGACAAGAAATACAAGCCCGCCAGCGTGCAGGCCTATATTTCCAACATGAAAAACAACCTCATCACACCCTCCATGTATCGTGCCAACCCACAAATCATGGACTACGACCGCAAGACAGGCCGAAGCCACACTGCAGAGATTTATCAGAGATATTGGAACCGATGTCGTCAGGCGGGAGCCATGGATTTCGATGACCTGCTGCTCTACACCAATATCCTGTTCCGGGATTTCCCCGAGGTGTTGGATTTCTGGCAGAAATGGTTCCGCTACGTTCTGGTCGATGAGTACCAAGACACCAACCGCGCCCAACATCTCATTGTCGAACAGCTCGTGAGCCATCATCACCACCTCACTGCCGTGGGCGACGATGCCCAGTCGATTTATTCCTTCCGAGGGGCCAACATCCACAATATCCTCGACATGACAAAGTCGATTCCAGGCACCGTGATTTTCAAACTCGAACAGAACTACCGTTCCACCCAGAATATCGTCGAGGCAGCCAACAGCCTCATTGCCAAGAACCGGCAACAGATTCCCAAGACCATATTCTCCGAAAAGGAACGCGGCTCCCTGCTCCGGCTCACAGGCAATTACTCCGACCTGGAGGAAGCCTATCGTGTGACCCAACAGATTGCCGAGCTCCACGACCGCCAGCATTTCCGCTATGCCGACTGCGCCATCCTCTACCGTACCAATGCCCAAAGCCGCAGCCTCGAAGAGAACCTCCGCAAGAACGGCATCGACTACCGCATCTACGGCGGTCTCTCCTTCTACCAGCGCAAGGAAATCAAGGATGTGTTGGCCTATATGAGACTCACCGTCAATCCCGCCGACGAAGAAGCCTTCAAGCGCGTGGTCAACTATCCGGCCCGCGGCATCGGCGACACCACTGTGACACGCATCTCCGAAGCGGCTACCCAATTGGGAAAATCGTTCTACGAGATTTGTCAGGATCCCATTGCCCACGGCGTGAAAGTCAATCGTCCCACAGCCGAACGGCTGCATGCCTTCACATCGCTCATCGACAACTTCCGGGCCACCGCCGACAACCTCAATGCCTACGAAACAGCCGTCGAAATCATCACCCAATCGGGCATCAAAGCCGACCTCGGTGCCGACAATTCGGTCGAAGGGAAATCGCGCCAGGAGAACGTGCAGGAATTGCTTTCTGCCATCGACATCTTTGTTCAATCCTCCATTGAGGAGGGACGGCAGAACGAAACGCATCTCATGGATTTTCTCCAGGATGTTTCACTCTCGGGCGATGTCGAACCCACCGAACAGGAAGATGCCGAACGCGATTGCGTCTCGCTCATGACCATCCATTCGGCCAAAGGTCTGGAGTTCCCCAACGTCTTTATTGTAGGATTGGAAGAGGGACTTTTCCCCAACGACATGAGTTTCAACGAGTTGGGTGGCATCGAGGAGGAGCGCCGTCTCTTCTATGTAGCCATCACTCGGGCCGAGGTGAACTGTTTCCTCAGCTATGCCAAATCCCGTTTCCGCAACGGACGCAGCGAGGCAAATGCTCCCTCCCGCTTCATCAAGGACATCGACCGCCGCTATATCCGCCAGACCAACGATATCTCTGCCACAACCGACTATTCAGCCGCTTCGTCCGGCTCTTTCAGAGGAGTATTCCGCGCAGGAGCACCTCAATCCGGGGGATCCGGACTCTCCGGGAAATCCGGGAAATCCGGACTCTCCAGAATATCCGGACCCTTCGGAACTTCCGGCCTCTCCTCGTCGTCCTCAGTCACCCGCGACGGCACAAACTTCTCTGTGGGAGACCGCATCCGACACAATGTGTTCGGCGAGGGTGTCATCACCGCCATCGAGGGCCAAGGTGACAATACCAGACTCAAAGTGCAGTTCTCGGTGATGGGACTCAAAACCCTCCTGCTCAAGTTTGCCAAGCTCGAAAAACTGTGAGCAACCCCACCTGTAGCCCACATGCGGCGGACGGCTTCGAACGAGGACCGTCCGCCGGTGTTTTTGACATGTCAAGCTGCCATTTTGCCGCTCCAGAGTAAAAAAAACATTCTTTTTTTTCGTTTTTTGGAAAGAATATTTTGTCATATCGTCTTAGTGTCCTATCTTTGCGGTGTACTAATTCACTAATACACTTAAAAATGATATGATTGAACTGAAAGATTTGCATTACGGCTATTACAAGCACCAGCCCGTTCTTCGGGGTCTGTCGCTTCGCCTGCCCGAAGGCCACGTCTATGGTCTCTTGGGCAAGAACGGGGTAGGTAAATCCACCCTTCTCAAGATTCTCTGCGGCTCGCTGACAGGCGAAGGTGAATATACCCTCGATGGATTCGACCCCCGCCGACAGAATCCGCAAATGCTCGAGAGGCTGCGTCTCGTGCCCGAGACCGAGAGGATTCTCCCCGTCACGATTGAGAGTCTGGCTCAGGTGACGGCTCCCTTTTACCCCACATGGGACGGGGAAATCTTCGAAAGCGCACTCACCGAGTTCCAAGTGCCCCGCAACAAGCAGCTTACCACTCTGTCGCTCGGTCAGCAGAAGAAAGCGCTCATCTCGCTTTCCCTGGCCTGCAATACTCCTTATTTGTTGATGGACGAGCCCACCAACGGCATGGACATTCCGTCGAAAAGCATCTTCCGCCGCCTGGTGGCCAGCATCTGCGACGGCAGCAAGACCGTGCTCATCTCCACCCATCAGGTCGATGACATCGACTCGCTCATCGACGGTGTCGTGATTCTGGAGAACGAAGGTGTGCTCCTCAACGCCTCGCTCGACGAGGTGGCCGCGCGTCTTGCCTTCCGCCGAGCTGAGAAGGATGACGAGGTGCTCCTCACCGAAAGTTCTCCCATAGGCCCCTGGAGCGTCGTAGTGCGCCGCCCGGACGAACCCGAGACATCCGTCAACATGAAGATGCTCTTCAACGCCGTTATCAGCCACAAGAGCCGTATCCGCAGCCTCTTCTCCGACAAGGCCTAATCTCTCTCCACCCCATCGTTTCATCTGTAAAATCACACTATATGCAACAGAACTGTTCCGTAGAATGGACCCGCATCAGAAACCTCCTTCGTTACGACTGGGCCATCGACAAGAGCAAAATCACCAATACACTCGTCATCATCCTCGGTCTCTATACGGCCTTCTTCCTCATGGCCTATTGGAATCAGACCCGGTTGGGAGACGCTGACACCTACTCGCCCGAAGGCGGCGCTAACCTTGCCACTTTCGCCACCGTGAGCGTGATGAACTATTTCCGGTACGCCACCATGGTCGTGCTTATACTCGCCACCGTGATACTCCACCGCAAGTTCACCAATCCGCAGACCTCCGTCCAGTATCTGGCACTGCCCGGCTCACGCCTCGAGAAATACATTGTCATGCTGGCCGACTACGCCATCGTCTTCGTCGGCATGGAGGTGCTATACCTGGCCGTCTGGGCACTGTCGATGCTCGTGTGCCAGCTCACATATCCTGAGATTTCCTGGTGGTTGAATCCCTACGGAGGCTACGACTTGGCCGATCGGATTTTCGACTTCACCCAATCGCACAGCACGGATTCGGCTCCCGACCTTTTTCACACGAACACCATGCAGCTGTTCTTTTGGATTTCGCCGTTCATCAACCTCGTCTTCTTCGGGCTTTGGATCAACGTGAATATGCTCTTCAGCCACAACGGCATCCTCAAGACTATCGGCCTTTTCATCCTCGGACATATCGTTTTGATTGTTGCCGGCATCACCTATGTGGGACTGGTCTTTGAGTTCGTCCCGAGAAATGTTGACCCGGAGTTGTTTCAGCAGTTCCCTGAAATGGCAACAATTGCGCCCTTCAATTTCTTGATTAAGACCGCCAAAGTGATTCTTTGGTTCCAGATTCCGCTGGCTCTTTTCCTCCAATGGCTGTTCTACCGTCAAATTGCTAAAAAACAGGCCAAATGAAATATCTTGATTCCACGGGCTACACCCTGCTCGTAATGGGTGTGCTGCTGATGCTCCTGTTGCCTGTGGCCGGTCCTTGGGTTTTCGCCCTCGGCGCGGCACTGGTGGCCATTGACCACCTGACACAGGCCTACCGGGGTGAGAACCTGAGGCTCCGACGCATGAGCCGAATACGCGCCCTCTGCGGCATCTGCTTCATCATCGCCTCCTGCTTCGTCTTCCGGGGCGAGGGTCGCTACTGGCTGCCCCTCACGCTGGCCGGTGCCGTCCTGGAGCTTTACTCCCAGTTTGTGTTCAACCAAGAAAAGAAGAAAGACAATGGAATTTCAAAACAATAAACCCATCTTCCTCCAGATAGCCGACTGGCTCTGCGACAAGGTGCTGAAGGGCGAGATACAACTCGGCCAGCAGCTGCCCTCGGTGCGCGAGGTGGCCGTGCAGTTAGAGGTGAACCCCAACACTGTACAGCGCGCCGTGGAGCGCCTTATCCAGCAGGACATTGTCGTCACCCAGCGCGGTCGCGGCAACTACCTCACCCAAGATGCTTTCTCCCGCATTGAGGACTTCCGACGCCAGCGTCTCCTCGACGAGGCCCTGCCCAAGCTGGCCGACGAGATGATGCTCCTCGGTGTCAAGCCCAAAGAGGTGGCCAATGCCCTTCAGAACATCATAAACAGCCGCCTGTCGGCTCTGAATGTAAAAAAAGACGCCTCCGGCGAAAAAAATCCGACATGAGATGCAACATTTCGGCATTTTCAGCGTTTTATATAAAATGTAACAATGATGGACTTAGTCAACATCCACTTCAAAGAAAAATTATTTAATACTCCAAAAACAATTTAAAAGCTATGTACAACTTCTCAATCTCCGAGGTGCTCGACCAAGCTTGGGCACTCACCAAAAAGCACGGCCTTCTTCTGGCTCTCATTCTCTTTGTCATCAGCCTCGTCGAAAGCGCATTCACCAACTGGGTGGACCCCACTCAGATTAACGCTCTCGTCGAGAATTTGGATACCAACGATCCGAATGCATTCATCAGCGCCTACAGTTCCATGCTCCAAAATGTAGCCTTTAGCCCGTACATATTGATGGGCAGCCTCTTGACCCTTGTGCTCAACTGTGCCGTCAGGGCCATCATGCTTTCGCTTGCCAAGGGAACGACATCGGATATTAGCATCGAGCCTGTCAAGATGCCCGTCATGGCCTACGTCAAGTACATTGCATGGGAGATTCTCTACGGCATCATTGTCTGCATCGGACTCTGCCTCTGCATTGTTCCGGGGCTTTGGATTGGTGCCCGTCTCGCTACTGTGCAGTTCTATTTCCTTGACAACCCCGAAATAGGGTTCGGTGAAGCCATCCGCCGCGGCTGGGAGAGCACCGACGGACACGCCCTCAATCTCATCGGACTCGGCATTGTCTGCTTCTTCATTGTCATGGCCGGTCTCCTGCTCTGCTGCATCGGCATCTACTTCACCGAGGTCATTGCCCATTTCTCACTCATCGTAGTCTATCTCATCCTCTCCGGATTCTACAGCCAGCCCTCCGTTGCCGACAACCTCAACGATGACGTTGAGACCATCTGAACGCCCCGTCCGCATCCCCTGATATTTTCGACATCATGCTGACCTACCTTTTCAGAGAGATTTGGGCATGAAGATTCTTGAATATTACAATGGTGTACCGTTCTGAAAAACGGTACATTTTTTTCTCCATCCCCCTGATTTCTTCTTTTTTTTGCACGATTATTTGGATTTCTCACAAATATTCCCTATCTTTGCAACGCTCAAAATCCTATTTTGCGTTTATAAACTTTTGACGATATGAGAATCAAACCCTTGTCCCTTATCCTCTTCATCGCTTCGGCAGCTTGCATACACGCCGGAGCCCAGAATGCCGTCAGCGGCTATCCCTACTCCCCCGTTCCCTTCACCTCCGTCAAGGTGGGCGAAGGATTCTGGGGACAGCGCATCCGGGCAGCACGCCAAGTCACCATCCCCCTTGCTTTCTCCAAGTGTGAGAGCGAAGGCCGCTATGCCAACTTCGACAAGGCCGCCCATCCGTCACCCGACTACGATGTCTCTTCCTTCATGGGTTTCTCGTTCGACGACACCGATGTCTATAAGACCATCGAAGGCGCTTCCTACATTCTCCAGACCTGGCCCGACAAAAAGCTCCGTGCCTACATCGACTCCGTGCTCGACATCGTCGCCGCTGCCCAGGAACCCGACGGATATCTCTACACCGCCCGAACCATCAATCCCGACAAACCTCATGCATGGGCCGGAAAGAAACGTTGGGAGAAGGAGGAAGTCCTGAGCCACGAACTCTACAACCTCGGACACATGGTCGATGCCGCATGCGCCCATTTCCAGGCCACCGGAAGCCGCAAGTTCCTCGACATCGCCGAGCGTTATGCCCAGTGCTGTATCCGTGAGGTGGGACGCGAAGAAGGTCAGGCCCACGTCGTGCCCGGACACCAGATAGCCGAGATGGCCCTCGCCCGTCTCTACACTCTCACCGGCAAACGCGAATACCTCGATTTTGCCAAGTATCTCCTCGACGACCGCGGCAAGACAGCACGTCACGATGCCTATAGCCAGAGCCACAAGCCCGTCACGGCCCAGGACGAAGCCGTCGGACACGCTGTTCGGGCTGGTTATATGTACGCCGGCATGGCCGATGTCGCTGCCCTCACCGGCGAACAGGCATACGTCGATGCCATCCACCGCATCTGGGACAACATCGTCTCCCACAAGTACTACCTCACCGGCGGTGTCGGTGCACGTCATGAAGGCGAAGCTTTCGGCAAGAACGACGAACTCCCCAACCTCACGGCCTACAACGAGACCTGTGCCGCCATCGCCCAGGTATATCTCAACCAGCGTATGTTCCTCTTCGAGGGCGAGTCGAAATACATCGACTGCCTCGAACGAACGCTCTACAACGCCGTCATCGACGGAATGAGCCTCGACGGCGGTGCTTTCTTCTATCCCAACCCGCTCGCCAGCGATGCCGTCTATCCGTTCAATTCCGACAATACGCTCACCCGTCAGCCCTGGTTCGGATGTGCCTGCTGTCCCTCCAACCTCTCGCGTTTCATTCCTTCCGTGCCGGGTTATGTCTATGCAGTCCGTGAACGCAGCCTATATGTCAACCTCTTCCTGAACAACAGCGCCGACATCTCTCTCGACGGCAAGTCCGTGCGTCTCCGTCAGGAGACCTCCTATCCTTGGGACGGCGACATCCGCATCCTCATCGACCGCAACAGCGCCGGCACCTTCGCCCTCAAGGTCCGCATCCCCGGATGGGTGCGCAACCGGGTGGTTCCCTCCGACCTCTACAGCTACGCCGACAACGCACGCCTCTCGTGGAACGTCAGCGTCAACGGCGAACCCCAGAGCCCCGAGTTCCTCACCCCCGACGGCTACATGACGCTATCACGCGCCTGGAAGAAAGGCGACCGTGTCGAGATTCATTTCGACATGCAGCCCCGCATGGTCGTCGCTGCCCAACGCGTCAAGGCCGACCGCGGATGCATCGCCTTCGAACGCGGACCCCTCGTCTATTGTGCCGAAAGCCCCGACAATCCCGGCCTCGACATCTTCCGCCTCACGGTGGCTCCCCAGCAACCCACCGAGGCGCCCGGCAGCATCACCGTCGCCGGACGTGACTATGACTATACCGGACTCCTCGTCCGCGCACAAAGCTACGCCCAGCAGAAGGACGGCACATTCACCCTCGCTCCCTGCGACCTCCGGCTCATCCCCTACTACATCTGGAACCATCGCGGCCCCGCCAAGATGAAAGTATGGCTCAAGACCGACCCCTTCGCCGAGGGAGAATAAAAAGAATTCCCGAATTCCCGAAATTTCGAAATCTCAAAATATCGAAATATCGAAATATCGAAATAAAACGCCATGACATTCGATCCCGAACAACAGCAGGTCATCGAGGCCACCGGTGGCCATTGGCTCGTATTGGCCCCTCCCGGCTGCGGCAAAACCCAGACCCTTGCCGAACGCATCTTCCACGCCCGGCAGCAGGGATTGGGCTACGACCACATGGTCTGCCTCACCTTCACCAACCGTGCCTCTCGCGGCATGCGCGACCGCATTCGCCGTCAGGCTCAGACCCTGCCGGTTGAATCCGCCTCCCCCGACGATACGCTCGATGCCCTCTTCGTGGGCAATATCCACCGTTTCTGCTCGCGTTTCTTGCTCGACGAGAACAACAACGTGATTCATCCCGACACCTCCATCCTCGACGACAACGACATCCGCGATATTCTCGACAGCTTCGGGGCACGCAAGGAAGCCTCCGAATGCCGGCTGACGCGCAATGACCCCAATCCCCTCGATGTCCAGTCTTCCGTTTATGTTCAGATTGACCGCATCCACCATTATGTCATGCAGGTTCTCCACGGCCACGGAACCGACATCCTGCTCCACGACATGGGACGCATCTTCGGTCTCTATTTCGGGATGTTCGGCATCGGCTACCGGCCCGACCGACTGGCTGAATGTCTCGACACCATGCTGCACAAGACGGGAGCCGCCGGTTGGGAGGATGCCAAACCTGCGCTGCTCCGATGGATTGAAACCGCCCCCTTCGAGTACCACACGCCCTGTTATCGGCTCTTCTCCCTCGCCCTTGTCAATGCCATGCTCTATGCCGACTACAAGACGGACAATCGCATGGTCGATTTCGACGACATCCTCATCCTGGCCTGCGATGCTCTCTCCGAACCCGGCGCCCGGGAGAAATACAAGTTCGCCTCCTATCCCTGGATTCAGGTTGACGAAGTCCAGGACCTCAACCCGCTCCAGTTGGCCATCATCGACCGCATCACGGCACCCGATGCCACTGTGGTTTATCTCGGCGACGAACAGCAGGCCATCTTTTCCTTTATGGGGGCCAAACTCTCCAATCTCGACCGCCTCATGCAGCGATGCGAAGGACACATTGTCCGGCTCCGCAAGAACCATCGCAGTCCCCGCTATCTGCTCGACGTCTGCAATACATTTGCCGTCAGTCAGCTCCACATCAATCCCCGCTATCTGCCCGATGCCGGCGACAACACGCCGCAGCAGTCCGCCGACCTTGTGCTGCGCAACTACGATTTCTACTCCGACTGCACCACTCAGGGCAATCCCATACCCGAGGCTCAGGGTCGCACAGCTGCCATCCGCCAGCTCCCCAAGGCCATCCGTCACTATCTCTCGTTGGATCCCGCCGCACGCCAAACGCTGGCTGTAGTGGTGAGCACCAACAACGAGGCAGACGAGATTTCCGAAAGTCTCACCGCCGACAACATTCCCCACTTCCGCATTTCCGGCAAAGACGTGTTCCGCAGCGACGATTTCAAGACCCTCTTGGCCCATTTCGTTGTCACCCGGCGCGAGACCTCCCGCCTCGACTGGGCCCGTCTGTTCTTTGCCTCCCGTGCCGTTCCGTCGTTTGCCGATGCCCGTTCCTTCGTGCGCCGCTTGCAGAACCTTGCTCTCTCGCCGGCCGATTTCATCGACCGCCCCTCCTCGTCCTGCATCCTCGATTTTGTGCGTATGTACGACGACCCGCGAGGCTTCGTCATCTTCGATACCGAAACCACCGGCCTCGACGTATGGAACGACGACATCGTCCAGATAGCAGCCTTGAAAGTCCGCAACGGTGTCATCGTCGCCAAACTCGACCTCATGCTCCACACCGACCGCCCCATTCCGCCCATGTTGGGCGACATCGTCAATCCTTTGGTTGCGGAATATGCTTCCCGCGAGAAAATGTCCCGTGCCGAAGGGCTTCGCACCTTCCTCGACTGGATGGGCGACCTCCCCACCTTGGGTCACAACGTAGGCTACGACCGTGAGATCCTGCGACACAATCTGTCACGCGACCTCCCCGCTGTCAATCTCGACACGCGGCTCCCGCTCTCCAAGGTGTGGGACTCCCTCCGGCTCATCCGCCTCCTCGAACCGCGACTCAAGGTCTATAAACTGCGCGTGCTCCTCCGCAGGCTCAATCTCGAAGGCGAGAATTCCCACCTCGCCAACGACGACATCGTGGCCACACTCTCTCTCGTCAACTGGTGCCGACAGCGAGCCAACGACTTCCTCGATGTGCAACGGGCCTTTCTGGCCGACGACCGCTACCGAGCCGTTACCGACCGTTTCGTCGGTGCTTACGCTCCCGTTTGGCATCACACCCTCCAAGCTCTCGACAGCGTCTCTCCCGACGGCTCCCGCTCGGCTTTGTCCGCCGAAATGCAGGCTGTGGGCGAGGCTATGGCGGCCAACGGCATGATACATCCCGTTCCCCGCCTGGAATATATCCTGCGATTCATCGACCGCACCGCAGGCCAGTCGCCCGAACTCACCCATCTCTCCCAGCAGACCGAACGTTGGATTAACGACATACGCACCTTCACCGAAGCCGACCTCTGCGACAGTGACGTTATCGACGACCGCGTCTATGTCCTCACTGTCCACAAAGCCAAAGGGCTCGAGTTCGACACCGTCATCGTATGGGATGTCGTCGATGGGAAATATCCCTTCTTTGCCAACACCAACGACCGTCAGCGCGAGGAAGATGCGCGCAAACTCTACGTCGCTCTCTCCCGAGCCAAACGACATCTTGTCCTTATGTACGGAAAACGTTGGGTGTGGGAAGGTGACACGCCACGCGGACACAGCATCATGGCACGTACCCGCGAGCTTTCTCCCTTCGTAAAACCCATCCAACAATTCTTCCGAACAAAATAATCGCCCCCCTCCCTGACCATCCATATCATCGTTCACAGTTGATTTTAACCGAAAACAGTTTGCACCTCCGCTCGGTCGGATTTGCACGCTCGGTCTCCGCTCGGTCGGATTTGCACGCTCGGTCTCCGCTCGGTCGGATTTGCAATCCGACCGCAACGAATATAAGCATTTGTAATGCGCAGAAAAAAAGGTCGGCTTTCCTGCCCCCTTCCCGCTCGGTCGGATTTGCAATCCGACCGCACCGAATATAAGCATTTGTAATGCGTAGAAAAAAACTTCCGCTCCGTCGGCTTTCCTTCTCCCTTCCCTTTAGGGAGGGGTTGGGGGTAGGCTGTGGGTTAGGCTGGAAGCCCTGCAAGGGCTGTATATCCCAGCACAGGGACTTGTCCCTATGTCTATACGTTCCCGATTCACCTGCCCCTGCAAGGGGCAAATAACCCAGCACAGGGACTTGTCCCTGTGTGAATGACCGTCGTCGTATGAATTGCCCCTGTAAGGGGCTCATAACATAACTTTGTCCCACGGATAACCCTGAAACTTGAAACCTGAAACCTGAAACCTGAAACCTGAAACCTGAAACCTGAA
>CALBPV010000023.1 GCA_937899265.1 uncultured Bacteroidales bacterium | reverse complement strand
GGCTTGAACCAACGACCCCATGATTAACAGTCATGTGCTCTAACCAACTGAGCTATTGGAGCGAATTTTGCGGTTAAGCGGGTGCAAAGATAGGGGAAAGTTTTGAAACTACCAAATTTTTCTGCGAGTTTTTTTGAAAAAACTGCAAGTTTTGACAAAATAAGCCTCCAAAAAGACTATTTTTGGAAGTGGACATTGCAAAATTGACTTATTTTACGTATCTTTGCACCATGAAAGAACTGCTTTCCATCGTCACAATCTGCAAAAACAGTCGTGCAGGGTTGGAACGCACCCTCCGTTCGGTCATCGGCCAAAAGACGGATGAGGTGGAGTACATCGTCGTGGATGGCGGTTCGACCGACGGTTCTGCGGAACTCCTGAAGGAATACACCTTATATATAAATAAAGGTGTAAGCGAACCGGATAACGGCATCTATGATGCCATGAACAAAGGTATCGGGAGAAGCCAAGGCGAGTGGATTCTGTTTCTGAATGCCGGCGACATTTTGGTGAAAGATGCCGTTTCGACCTTCCTTGCGACCATCTCAAATCTTCAAAACACTCCTTATATTATATATGGTGACAGCTATGAGGGCGGAAAACTCATGCCCGCACGGGAACCCGCCTTTCTGAAGAGGCACATGCCGTGCTGCCATCAGGCCACCTTCTTCCGCAATACCGGGTTCCGTTATGACACAAGTTTCCGTCTGGCCGGTGACTACGCGCTGCTGCGCGACATCTGGGAGACTTGGGGAGACGAAGCTTTTCTACATATCCCCCATCCCATTGCAGAGTTCGACACCACCGGTTTCTCCTCCACACACATTGTGCTGCAAAGGGAGGAATATCTGAGGGTTTATGACCGCTATGATGACCGAGGACTGTACTACACAGCCTTTAAGCTGCTGACCAAACTGCGGCTACCCATCCGCCTCCATTACGTCCTAAGAAAGTAGTTCCACAAAGAAATTAGGCGAAGAGCGATTACCTCTCAAGGCAAGCTCTCAATAATCTGATTCCACAGGTCGGCTTTGAGGGTTGCTACATCGGCATTAAGCGCCCTGGCAGCCAGTTTGCGGCGCGTATAGTTGATGGCCTGCGGCGTTTTGTGGACAATGTCGGCGATGGCCGATTGGGAGAATCCCATACGGATGAGCAGCGAGATGTTGCGTTCGTTATCGTCCATGAGGGCGACATGTGCGAGACGAGAGAGGAACCCGGGACTTTCACGTTGGTAGAACGAGTCTATCTGCTGCCAGATGGCGGCAGTGGCCTTGTGGTCGCGCAGCAGTGCGACATAAAAAGGCTCCCCAGTGAGTTGCATCCGTTCCCGGGTGAGATTTGAGACGGCTTGTTCGTATTGGGTATCATGTGCCTGGAGTTTCTCTTGGAGCACGGCTATTTGGTGCTGGCTCTCGACTTGCAGGGACTCGTAGCATTGCTCGGAATGCCGGCGCTGGAATTCCAGATTCTGAAGACGGCGAGCCACTTCCTCACGCTGCTGCTTGTTCCTATTATATATAATGTAAACAACCATAGCGAACACAATGAGCAGGGTTCCCACAATGAGGAGCAGAATTGTGCGCTGCATACCGGCCTTCTCCAACGAGGCCTGCTGAGCAGCTATCTTGCGTTCATTCTCGTAATTAGTTCGGATGCTAGCAATCTGTTCGCACATACTCTCAATCACCCTTTGGTTCAAAGCCCTGCGATAGCTGTAAATATCTTGAATGACAGGCAAGTTCCCATTCTTTTTCCAAAGCTTGTCTATAGAACATTCTTCTTTGAATCCATAAGCACACAGCTGGTCGTACTTCGTGCCTGACGCTATGATTTTGTCGGCGTACATTCTCGCGGAATCATACTGATGCAGACGAAAAGCGCCATAGGCTTCCACGATTAAAGTCTCTACTGACAGACGCTGCGACAGGCTGACGGGCTTATGCTCCATCAACACTGACGGAGTGATATGATAGAATTTTCGGACATAAAATGACTTACGCAGTTCCACCTGAATTCTCTGCGTTTCCTCCTGATTTCCGGCCGCAAGCGACAGTAGATAGCGGACTTCGTTGTTTATACTGTCACTGCAACGCGCATACAAAAGATAATTGGAGACAAGAGCGGCCGTATCATTTAGTGCCTTGTTGATTTCGATGGCCTTCCTGACCTCGGCACTGCCTTCATCCAGCATGCCTTGATTCACGCAGAACTGCGCCCGAAAAAAATGCTCCTTTGCGTCTTCGTGCAAGTCCGGCACGACATTTACCTCCGGTGTCTGATGACAGGAGGCCACAACTGTGAACACCAGAGAAATTTGCAACAATCTTTTCATTCTTGAAATTTTTGGTGCAAAGATAATGTTTTTTACAGTACTGTCCTAAAAAAGGACTTCAAAAAATATTCAAATTTTCAAGTTAATGCCAATTTGAATATTTTTTGAAGTGAAAAACTTTTATAAAAATCTTTATTTCTCTATCTTTGCCCCCGAATTGCATGCATGCTTCGCAGACCGACTGCTAAAAGGGGAAGTTTCCGAAAATCCAATAGAGTAGGAATAATTCAAGAATTTCAAAAGATGAGAAAACTCTTTATCATTAGTGTCTCCATGTTATTCTGCTTTTTCATGGGGGCGTATTGTCAAATTCAAATTATTTCAGACATGCCTCTAAACGAGTATGCCAAATTTCCGAAACAGGAATACAGGGGAATGAGTCAAATAAAATGCGTATATAAGCATATCGCAACTGACCCCCATCTTGACAATGAGCAGAGAACGGAATGTACAATGGAGATTGTACTGCTGAATGACTCGTGCAGCCTCACCCGAAACTATGGATGGTATCAAATAGATTCTGTCATAAATCAGAAAAACCGAAATCGAGTGAAATTCATGGAAGCATTGCAGTTGTCCAACACATACAAGCCTGGCAAAACGGGAGGAATTTATAAAGCCGGAAATATCGTCAAGGAGTTCGGTTCGATGTTTGGCACTCACTATTCTTATACGGAACACTTGCCAAATATCAACTGGCAATTGTATGACATCAGAAAGACCGTATGTGGCCACAAATGCCAAAAAGCTTTGGCGAATTATCGGGGAAGAGATTGGGAAGCATGGTACGCAGAGGACCTGCCATTTAGCAATGGGCCATATAAATTCAACGGCCTTCCCGGGTTGATTTTAGAGCTTTCCAGTTCAGACGGAGAACATCGGTATGTGGCGCAATTGGTAGAGTCGAGTGCAGAACATATTCTTGTTGATACAATCAGAGAAGTCTTTACAACCCGAGAAACATACTTCAAAACACTGATGAATTACAGAACCAATTCTTCGGGATATTTCAAGAAACTCACCTCATCGACCATTCAATTTCACAGGATGTTCTTCAACCCTGTTGAGAAAGATTTCAAATTTCTCAAACAGAATCCATGATATAAAATAATCAAATATAAAACAAAAGACGATTTTGAATAATTTCTCGCCGAGGCAACTTTATATTTTAAAGGTTGTCTATAAATTTTGTATAATTTGTTAATTGCCAAAACGTCGCCTAGAATGTAGGCAAGCGTTTGGCACTTGACTTTGGGTCTATCGATTATCGATGGCGATTTCCGCAACTGCCAAAACGTCGCCTAGATTCTGGGAAAGCTTTTGGCACTTGACTTTGGGTCCATCGGATACGGATGGAGGTTTCCGTAACTGCCAAAACGTTGCCTACAATTTAGGCAAGCTTTTGGCAATTTTGGAGGGAGCGACATTCTTACGGCCAATCTGCGGTTCCCTGCGGATAGCTCGACCCGAAGCTGCGGCTGAAAAGCGAACGGAGCGAGTAATAAGCGAGTTGACGTGGACATTTGGCACAACATCCATCGCACTCCAAGAGACAAGCCCCCGTGCTATGATATATCGCTCTTATGGGGCTTGCATGGCAGCCTCTCCACTGCCCGACAGCCTCTCCATAGCCCTCTTCTAAAGGAAAGGGAGCTGGAAGTCCGTCCGAGCGGGATGTTCGGTTATTCACCTTTTACCTCGCAATCACCATCTTCTTTCCGCCACGAATCATGAGACCGCGATACGTCTTGGGATCCACGCGGTGTCCTTCGAGGTTGTAGCAAGGCTGCTCTTCGTCTGCGGAGACCATCTCCACGGCTTCGATGGAATTGACCTCCGGCAAATCGGCAATTCGGAAACGATATGTATCGAGATAATTCATGCGACGTTCAATCCAGTCGGAGAGCCATGAGAGTTCGGCTTTGAGGTCGAGTTTCAGACGGGCGATGTCGGTGTCATAGCTCCATTTCTTCTCCTCACGGGCGGCGGCTCCCGTAGTTTCGAAGCGGTCGATGTAGCGGGAGAAGCGTGCGATGAGGCTGTCGGTATGGAGCCATGTCTGTCGCAAATCGCGATAGCGATAGCGAATCGTGTCGTTGAAGCCCTTGACGTTCAGTTCCGAGACCCGGCGATAGATATTCCAGTCGCCATGTTCATTGTTGGTGATGTAGGTGCGATAGTCCTGTTCGGGTCGCATCAAGGCATTGTGATAATAAGCATCGCTCCACCGCTGTCCCATCACGGCATCCATGTCCCACACGCCGAAGGTGATGCGCGGGGACTCCTGGATGTCGTAGATGCCGTAGTAGAGGTTCTTGCCGTGGTTGTCGGTCGAGAGCATCACCTCAAGCAGGATGCAAAAGTCGAGAAAGACGGGATAGTCGAAATACTCCTCGAACTTCGCCTCGACCTCGGCATCCGAACCGGCGCAAATCAAGTTGACGGCATCGTAAAGCGGCTGCCAGAAGACAGGCTTCACATCATCGATATCGGGATATTCGACAGCATAGTTACACCATTCCTCTCTGTAGCCATAGGAGGCTATCGAGGTTGCCTGACGGTTCGGAGTGGAATAGGACCGTACGTCTTTGTTGTGGCCCATAAACATCTCGTAGCTCCAGTCTTTGCCCTTGTAGAGGAATCCGTGGTGCGTCACGTTACCCGCAGCGTCGGTGGCATATTTCTTGAGTTTCATTTGTTTCCGGTCAACGCACTCCGTCAGGCAATAGATACCGCGATACTGGCCGTTGAGATAGAGTTCGACGAATTGCCCCCTTGTGCCGGACAGGGCTTTGGGCTCCTGCCCGAAATAGTAGGGTTTGTGGGCAAAGTCGTTCCAAAGGTCCGTCATCACGCGGTTGCGTACACGAATCATATCCACCTGACAGGCTTCCAGAATCCAATGGTTGTCGTTCCTCATCCCGAGAAACGAGGTCTCCAGTTTAGCTCCCTCCCCGTCGAGGAGTTTGACCGAATAGTTGCGTTTGTGTTTGTCGGCATTGTTGGTGATACCTCCGCGCCACTTGGCCTTCATGTGGAAAGTCTCGGCCTCGGCATCTGGATATTCTTTCACGGCAATCGTACCTTGGGCATAGTCATAACCAAAGGTTCCCGTGAGATATACTGCGGGGAGAGCATCCTCGCCAAGGGCACGGGTCGAAGCACAGACGAAGAGCAGCAAAAGAAACAACGGGTATCGTAACGTCATACTCAATAGGGTTTTGTGGCGCAAAGATACGGAAAAACGGCGAGATACCGGACGGAAAACCGAAAAAAACTGCAAAAAATTTCGTTATATTCGAATTATTGCGTATATTTGCAGCCAAGAAACCGTTAAAATGAGAATATTACTGATTGGAGAATACAGCAATGTGCATCATACCCTGGCCGAAGCTTTGCGCCGGCAAGGGCATGAAGTTTGGCTCGTTTCCGACGGTGACGGGTGGAAAAATTATCCTCGGGATGCCGACATTTCGCGCACGGCAGACGGCTGGAAAGGTTCATTGTGTTTGATTGGAAAGCTCGTCAAACTCCTCCCCCGAATGAAAGGCTGGGACGTTGTACAGCTCATCAATCCCGCCCCGCTCTACCTTACTCCGAAATGGAACCGATGGTTTTTCGGCTACCTGAAGCAGAACAACGGAAAGATTTCTTTGGGCTGTTACGGAGATGACTATACGGTGATGCAAGGCATGAAAAACGACCGATGGTTCGACTACACCGACCTCTGGGCCAACGGACAGGCGCTGGATTTCCCGCAGAATCGGGTCCGCCTATCTCTCTGGCAGTCGGAAGAACGCCGCGAGCTGTGCCGGAAAGTGACCTCGGAGAGCGACTTTCTCATCCCCTGTCTCTACGAATACTGGAAAGTCTATAACACCATCGAAAACCGTTCCCGCCTGCATTACATCGGTCTTCCCGTTTCCGTCGGTACAGAGGACGGCATCCCCTTCTCTCCCAAAGGTATTGGCCGGAAAGTCAAGGTTCTTGTCGGCATCCAAAAGAGACGGAGCATGACGAAAGGGACCGACAGGATGCTCCCCCTTCTGGAACGTTTGGCTGCGGAACATCCTGCCGAAATAGAACTGCAGAAAGCGGAGAATGTGCCATACGCCCGGTATCGGCAACTTCTGCAAGAAGCCGATGTCCTGGTCGATCAGCTCTACAGCTACACGCCCGCGATGAATGCTCTGGCGGCCATGGCAGCCGGCACTGTTGTCATTTCCGGCGGAGAAGAAGAATACTATCGGTTCATCGGAGAACCGGCACTGCGCCCTATCATCAACCTGCGGCCCGGAGACGACGAGGGAAACTGGGAAACCCTCTGCGAGACATTGTTGGACCGCGAAAAACTCCGGCAAATGTCACGGGAGAGCCGTGCCTTTGTGGGGAAGTATCACGATGCCGACCGAATTGCAGAGCAATATGTCGAGACCTGGACAGGAGCGGCGCAGCCGGAACCGAAACACACTCCGGCAATTTCTCCGGCGGGAGAACCCATTCACCTTGCAGCAGCCACCGATGCGGGCTATCTGAAATACTGCACAGCCATGCTGCTGTCGCTGGCCGACCATCACCGCGCAGAAAGGCTGGAGATACACCTGCTGACAAACGGTGTTTCGGACGAGGACAAACGCTATTTGGATAGTCTGATTGAAAACGTCCGACACCATATACATTATTATAATATAGCGGACACCCGCCTTGAAAGTCTGCCCCAAGGGAAAGAGAAATACATCTCGCGAATGACCTACAGCCGCCTGTTTTTGGGGGAGACATTGCCCGAAGAAATCGGGAAAGTCATCTATCTGGACTGCGACATCCTCATCGAAAGTTCACTGCGCCGCCTATGGGAGATTCCGATAGCGGGAAAACTGCTGGCGGCAGCGGAGGACCTCAACAGTGCCGACATAACCATCTACGGGCGGTTAGGCATTCTGCCACAGGAACACGTCTATTTCAACGCGGGCGTGTTGCTGCTCAACCTCCGCAAATGGCGTCAGGAAAATTGTCAGACGCGGGCGCTCGAAATCATTTCCCGTGCCGGCGCGGGCGAAATCTCATTGGAGTACGGCGACCAGGATGTCCTGAACCTGTTGGCCGTCGGACAGACAGAATATCTTCCTCTACGCTTTAACCTGCAGGACTTTCTGCTACGACAGAAAAAGCCGCCCCTCATGCGAGAAGCGGCTTTGAAAACCTGGGATAACGAAAGAGACCGTCCGGCAGTGATACATTTCACGTGGACATCCAAACCTTGGAGTTACCGCAGTTTCAATCCCTACGGAGAAAGATTTTGGGCCTATTTCGACCTCACCCGATGGAAAGGGGAACGGCCTGTATTCCGCCTCAAAGAAAGACTTTGGCGATGGGCCTACCGGATGGGAATCCGTATGAACCTTGTCAACCGTTATCACCCGTTATGAACAACCGGAGCCTATCTATCCAAGTCGGCAATGAGGTCGTCCAAGACCTGACGGAGATTGCTCTCCTGATTGAAATACGCTAACGTCTTTTCGTTAAATCCCTCACTCATGGCCAAAGGAATATCTTTGGCCTGTTCCATCATCTCCTGCCCGTGAGCGGTAAGGGAAACGATGACCTTGCGTCTGTCCGTTTTGTCCTGCCGTCGCACCAGAATCTTCTGCGCCTCCATACGCTGCAGAAGCGGCGTAATGGTATTGGTTTCAAGAAACAGACGTTTGGCAATATCGTTGACGGGCTGGTCGTCCTGTTCCCAAAGCACCATCAAGACCAGATACTGGGGATAGGTGATACCCAATTTGGCCAGAAGAGGCTGATAGTGCTTGGTTATCAGGCGCGAGACCGTGTAGAAACGGAAACAATACTGATTGTCGAGTTTGAGATGGTCGTAAATCATGCTTCAAAAGCATCAGGATACCGAGACCGGCGATTATAACAATTGATGAATATAAAATCTTAAAACATAAAATCGTCTTAAAGCTCGTTTGCGATATATTCATCCATCGCCTCGGGCGTAGCCGTAGGTTCGAAACGGCGAACCACCTTGCCTTCCTTGTTGATGAGAAACTTGGTGAAATTCCACTTGATGTCGGATTTCTTGTCGTAGTCGGGATCCTGTTTGCGGAGCATGCCGTCGAGCAGCGCCGACAGTTCATGACCTTCGTCCCAACCTGCAAAACCAGCCTGGCTCTTGAGCCACGTAAAGAGCGGGTCTTCGTTCTCGCCGTTCACATCGATTTTGGCATACATGGGGAAATTGACGCCATAGTTGAGCGAGCAGAACTCCTGAATCTCATCGTTCGTGCCGGGATCCTGACCCGCGAACTGGTTGCAGGGGAAACCTGCGATTACGAGACCCTTGTCCTGATATTTCTCCCAAAGAGCCTGCAGGCCCTGAAACTGGGGAGTAAAGCCGCACTTGCTGGCCGTGTTGACAACAAGGACAACTTTGCCCTTATACTGAGCGAGGCTCACATCCTCACCCTTTTTGTTCTTGACTGAGAAGTCGTACAATGTTTTTTCCATAACTTCTGGGTTTTGATTGTTTTGTTTTTTGTTTTGGTTACTTGTGCAGCTTGTAAAGCCGAACATTGACAATAAAATGCTTAAAAGGAAGAATCGTCCCATTATATTTTGTATTTTGTGTTGACGGTTTGTCTTTTTGGCACTGCAAAGATAAGGCAAAAATTTTATATCGCAAACGATTCGATTGAAAATCTTCAGAATTTTAAGTTTATTTTACATTGCAATTGGTCGCACGCGATGTTTTTGCAGATTTCTTAACAATTTATTGGCATAAAAAACGCGAGCGGAGGGTCCGTTCGCGTCTGTATGAAAGTCTGAAGCAACAGCGTTATCTTCTTCTGCGTCCGCCGAAATAGTCCCGGAGACCTTCGAGGTCGAAGCCCAACGAGAAGCGCAGCGTCTGGTCGAGAGCCGACTGCTGGGCTGTTGACAGCACATAACCGGCATCGATGTGGAAGACATTGAGCGTCACGCCTGCGCCGAACGTAAAGTATTTGCGGTCGCCTTTGTACTCGTTTTCATAATGATAGCCTGCGCGAAGGAAGAACCTGCGGTCGTAGGTGTACTCCAATCCGGCACCCCAGTTGATTTCATGCAATTCTTCGGTGAATCCTCCGGGCGCGTCGTTGAACGACTTGAAAATGCCCTTAATAGATGACATGTCGTAGTATTCCTGCTTGGCATCCTCCCAGGCCTGATTGTCGAGCTGGCCGTCCTCGTTATAGAACTGATAGGTCTGCGGGAAGGAGGGCACCAGGAGTTTGTTGGCATCGAAGTTGAGCGAGAGCAGGTTGTAGTCGTCGATGGGAAGGGTGAAGGAGGTACCGATGCGCAGATTCGTGGGCAGGAACTGCTGGGTGGCACCGCCGTCGTAAGAAACCTTGGAGCCGATGTTCGAGATATTCAAACCCCAAGCCCACTGGCATTCGTTGGTTCCCACCATCGGATAAGCCGTATAGTAGGCTGCTATGTCGCCTGCGAAGGCGTTGGCCGGTTCCGAACCGTCGCCGTCATCGTAAGTCATGTCAGAACGGATGTAACGGAGCACGACGCCCATCGAGAAGTTCTCGGACAACTTGCGCGAATAGCCCACGTCAAAAGCCAACTCGTAGGGATTGATGACCTGAACGAGATTGCCCTCGGAGTTGTAAGCCTCCACCTCGCCCAAAGAGAAGTAGCGCAAGGAAGCCGAAACGGCCTGCAGGTCTTCGTAACCGAACTTCCAGTAGCCGGAAACGTAGCCGAGATTGATGCCCGACACTATTTTGCGGAGCCAGGGGGTATAGTTAATCGACAGACCTCCGCGCGAAAAAGCGAAAGCGTATTTGGCGGGATTCCAATACTGGGAAGCCTCGTCCGGTTCGGTCGCGGCACCGATGTCGCCCATCGAACCGCCGCGGGCATCGGGCGCAACAGCCAGCGAGATGGTTCCCGTCTGGATAGGATTGTACTGCTTGGCCATATCGGTTGTCGTTGTGGTCTCGGTCGATGTTTGGGCGAACGAGAGCGTCACCTGGAACAGCAGTACGAAGAATATGTTCAGGAATTTCTTCATTTTCAAAATCTTGAAACTTATACTTAAAACTTGAATCTTGAAACTTGAAACTTGAAATCTTTGTATGCAGAGATAAAACGCAAAAAGTATTCATTTATTGCCCAACCACCATCAATAGCTTGGACTTTGACACAGAATCCGAGCCGTTTGACTTCAGGTAAACCCTATAGACATAAAGACCGGGAGCCAATGTAAGGCCTGTCGAAGAAGCCAGCGACCACGTGGTGGACGATGCTCCGAGGAAAAGGGAACTCTCGTCGGCTGCCATACTGTTATTCAAATGGGTGGGGTTGTCGGCGGTCACAGGATAAACCACATCGGCCGAGGACACAGAAGCCTCGCCTTCCCACACCTTCGTGCCCGTTTGGGTCCACACCTGAATGGTCGTTGTCGTTTGGGACTCCGGACGGTTGTGCATCACACGGAAGGTGACCGCCTCTCCCACTTTCGCGGGATTGGGATAGACTTGACAAACCACTTCCTGCGGGGCATTTGCGGCACTCACGGTGAACTGGAACGTCGAGTCGGAATGGTTGTTCCATACGTCCCAGATGCGGAACGTCGCTTCGTAGGTGCCCTCCTCGAGTTGGGGTATCGAGAAACGGACGTTGCCGGCCTTCGAATTGCCCGTAAAGGTGGTGAAGTAATTGTTCAGCACATATTGTACCGCCGTTGTATAGGACTTTGAAAGCGAACGTATGGTCAGCGAGATGTCGTGCCCCACACTGTTGCCCGTGGCATTGAAGCCCGAACTGTCGGCCACCTCGGCGAAGAAATAGGGGGTCACATTCACCACATCGCCGCTCTTGAAGTTCTGCTGGTTGAGGAACAGCGTCCTGATTGCGGGACCTGTCGTGTCGGTTTCTGCCGAAGTTCCCGCTTCCAGCACAAAGCGGTCAAAGTATCCCTGTCCTTCTTCCCCGTCTTCTCCGCAGGCATACAGGTTCAACAGTCCTGTCAAGTCCTTATAGGAAACGTCCTGCGGAACGACAAAAGAGAACTCAAATTCGCCATTCCGAATCACATCGCGGCCCGAGAACACTTTCCTGGTGCGTGTGGTGAATCGGAGGGGCTGGTTCGAAGCATCGGTTTGGTAAAGTCCTTTGTCGGCGGTCAGCGTATCGACGGCATCGTAGATGTTCGGATAGACCAGCCCCTGGAAGTCGGTATCAGTCTCGTCGGTTCCCGTCTTGAGCACACGTCCCTTCATCGTCACGCGCCGAAGCGTCGGGAGCGAGAAATTGCCGGTGTGCGAAGCCACTGTCTCTCCGTTGATGGCCGTCAGTTCCATCTCCTGTTCGGGGTAGGCCAGAGTCATTGCGGGGTCGCCAAGGAGGCAGAACGAAAGTTTGTTGGCATCGCTCGCCATCGCCACTTTGGCGGCTTTCATGATGTCTCCCAGCCGATAGCGCGTTCCGTCGTCAAAGCGGTTGAACAAATTTTCTATCAGATGGAGGTTGAGGCTTCGGTTCTGCTGGGCATAAACCACACGCGTCGTGGTAAACATCGCTGCCGCGCCTCCGTTGCTGTTCAGTATCAGGGCTTCGCCCATCGAGAGATTGTCGGCATCGTAACGTGACACATCGCACGTAGCCGTCACCCAAACGGGCAGATGTTTCATGTTCAGAGCCGACGCTTTGGCCGTGTACATGATGCGTTCGTTGGTGATGCCCTCCTCGTTGCCGTGTCCGGCATAATTCACCAGCAGCACACCTTGCTGGAGGGCTTCGTCGAACTCCTGCCTTGCATCGGGATAGTCTGTACCGGAGGCCGACGTGGTCTGTGTATAGGCCGGGAGGTAGATTTTCTGATACACATATTCCTTGTGTCCCTCCTCCAACAGGGCATTCACCATCGCCTCGTTGTGGAGCGTATGGAGGTTGGGACTGTCCGTCTCACTCTCGGTGATTTTGTCGTCATCCGAAAGGAAGAGCAGTCGGTTTTTCCAGGCTCCGTAATACTGGTTGTTGCTGTAGCGGACAATCTTGTTGAGCACATTGGCTGCGTCGGCTTCTGTGTGGACGGGAATGCGTCCTATGCCCAAATCGACGCCATAGGAGGATATCAAATAACGTCCGTATGTATCCGTGGCTCCGCCGTCGCTGTCATCGAGGAATCCGAAGTAATCGTCACAGCAATAGCTGGCCGTCTGCACCAGCGAAGCGTCCGTCTCGTAGGTCGGCAGATAATAGTTGGAGGCGGCTGCCGCGCGGTTGTCGTAGCTTCCATCGCCGAAAAGAAGGAAATACCTCATCACAGGAGCCGAGTGCTCCCCTTCAGCCCTGTCATAAAACATTTTCAGGAAGAGCCGGACTGCCGTCACATTGGGTGTGCCCGACGAGAATTCGTTGTAGATTTGCTGGGGCGTAACCACAATCACCGACAATCCGTCGTGCTCGGCCCTGTAGTCGGCCAGCGTATTGGCATAACTCTGCAGAGCCTGGGGTACCAGAATGACCATGTCTGCCTGCGGAAGGGCGTGAAGGTTCTGATTCCGCACATTCCCCACTTTCGTCACACTCTTGAAGTTCTTTCCGTCCAAATCCACAAGCGCGTATTCTCTGATACCCCGGCTTTGGGGCACAAAAGCGCCGTCCTCCGTGGCCTGAAGGCGGATATTCTCGGGCTCCGTAACGTCCCACACCTCCCAGTTGCCGCTTTGGGTTATCCTGTATTTCAGCAACTGCGACTGTGCTGCGACCTCCCGGAAGAGGATGTGCGAATGGTCCCAATCGGTGACCGTCAGGTCACGTTTTCCCTGCCAGCGAATCCAGTTCAGGCGGGCGACAGACGGAGTCGAAGAGGATGAGTAGGTCAAATCGACCTCGCATACGCCGTCCCCCGTCAGCGGGAAGTTCTGGTTCACATACACCTCGCTGGCCACCGTATAACCCGAAGCCGCCGACAGATTGCCTGTCGCACGCGTCGAGCCTACGCCGACCGTCAGTGTGGAAGCTACATTCGAAATGAAATTGACCGTCACTCTCACATTGCCCTCATTGAACGGGCACTCCGACTTGAACGACTGGGCCTGGGTCATTAGGAACGACTCGCCGTAGAATTCTCGTCCCGTTTCGCCCACATTGACCGCATCCGTCTCGTGCAGATAATGGGCATCGTATGTCGTCACCGTCGAACTTGTTGTTTCCGACGATGACGGAAGGGTCTCCATCGCGCGGGAAGCCTCTTCTTTCTCGTGGAGGAAATAACAGGCTTTGCCGCTGTAGGCATTCTGCCTGTGGCGGAAGCCCCATGACGCATTGGCGTAGTACCAGCTCACCACTCCCCGCCCGTAGAAGAGTATTCTCTCCCGAGCGGCATCGTTCAGCACCGGCACTTCGGGCAGGTCGTCGATGTGTGCCGTTGCAAAGCTCTCCTCCAGCAGATGTCCGCCGTAGCCGTAAACGCCCACGTTTGCCGGATTGGAGAACCCCATCTTGCGAAGCTGCGAGTAGGTGATTTCATAGACACCGTCTTCCTCTCCGTTGAGCGCTATCTTCACCCAGTCGCCCGTGGCCAACACAGATTGGGACGCCCACGTATGAACGCCCGCCTCTGTCGTCCCGGCCGACAAGAGGATGACACATATATATAATATAATATGGTTGAAGAATCTCATATTCCTAAGAATAACGAGAAACTTTCTTTTTTATTGTGTTTATGCGAGTGTTTGACCTTTCACCCTTCACCTTTGACCTTTGACCTTTGACCTTTGACTTTTGACCTTTGACCCTTGACCCTTCACCTTTGACCTTTGACCCTTGACCCTTCACCTTTGACCTTTGACCTTTGACTTTTGACCTTTCACCTTTGACCCTTCACCTTTGACCTTTGACCTTTGACCCTTCACCTTTGACCTTTGACCCTTCACCTTTGACCTTTGACCCTTCACCCTTGAGCCACTTGTCAAAGAATTCCAGTATCTCGCCCTGCATCTCCCGGTTGCAAGTGTGCGGCGTATCGAAAAGTTTGCCTACAAAACGGTCGCCTGCACCCTGACTCTCCCACGTCTGCCGCATCGTGGCGTAGGCATCCTTTACCCCGCCCACTGGGAAGAGTTTGTCCTGTGTGCCGTTGAAGAACAGCGTCGGTTTGGGGCAGGCTATCGAGGCCACATGCGGATAGTCCATCCAGCGGCGCAAGCCCGGAATCAGCATCGAGTAAGCCGACCCCCCGCGGTTCTGGTTGTTCGTCAGCGTCATCAGCGAGTCCGTCGTATTCATCCAGCAGACATTGGCCGAAGCCTTCACCACATCACTCAGGGCACTCAGCATCCACGACCGGTACGCACCCATCGACCATCCCATCGAGCCGATTCTGTCAGGATCCACCCAGGGGAGCGAGGCCGTGAACTCTGCCGTCAGTATGTCGTCCTGGTTGATGAACGCGCCCCACGAACTGCCCATTTGCAGGAAATTGGCTGCCAGCGCCTGCTGCACGTCATAGACCTCCTGACGCGTCCATTTCCGGGGCCTTCCCTTCTTATCGACGTTCTGCACACTCCTCTCGCCCCACAACAGGGCATCGACCGCGATGACCACATATCCGTGCGCCGCCAGATAGTCGCCCGGGAATTGCCCCTCGTAGCCTTTGCTCCACGCTTCCGCATCGTCCGCTATCTCCTGCTCCACTCCGAAGGGACGTATCATCTTCTCCTTGCCTATCAGGAAATGCGCTCCGTGGTCGTGAAGCAGCACTACCGCCGGATGTCGTCCTTCGCCGTCGGGCACCAACACATACGCCGGCACCCTCGACCAAGTGCTCAAGTTGAATTCTATTTTCAGAGCCCGGTACCCCTCGCGCTGCTCTTCGTCCTTGATTTCCATCTCCCAATCTTCCGGACGGCGTTGTACGTTCTGCATCAGTTCCAACACTTTCGCCCTCGCCACCTTCCGCCAAACGTCGAAATCCGCAATCCCTCCCCTCTCCCACGCCAACGGGAAGTCCAGTTCGGCTTTCATCTTGTCATGGAACACAGGCATCGCGCCCTTCAGCTCGAAACCTGAATCTTGAAACTTGAAACCTGAATCTTGCGCCCCGCAAAGCGGCGCAATCAGGACGGACAGCAATAGGAGCAAACGTTTCATATTTCTTCGGTTTTTGGGGGCAAAGATAATGTATTTTCCCGAAAAAACGCCATTTTCCCGGTGGAATTTTTAAAAAAGAGGTGGAAAAATTTGTCAAACAAAAAAAATCCACTATATTTGCTCCGTTCAAAATCCACTACCTGAAACTTGTCCCCGTTTTCGTCCCCGTTAATAAAAACCTGAAACATGAAACTTGAAACTTATATATGTCTCGTTCTCCTGTTGCTCATTCCCGCCGCAACCGAAGCACAGCCCATACTCAAATGCCACCAATTCAAGAGCGGCGAAGAGATGAACCACAGCCGCGTGTCCTGTTTTGCCCAGGACGAACACGGTGTCCTCTGGCTCGGCACTTGGATTGGGCTCTGCCGCTACGACGGACAGGATTTCCAATTCTTCCGTTCGGAACCGCCCCGCGGCCAAACCCAATCTTCCAGCCGCATTGTCGATATCAGCATCGACAGCGAGGGCCATATCTGGTGCGTATCCAACGACTCTAAACTCTATAGGTTCGACCCCAAGACATCGCTCTGCCAAGCCATCTTCCCCCTCCCCGACCCCGCTTCCCTTCCCGTCCAGGAAGTGCGGCAGGGCACGCGCTCCGTCTTTTGTCTGCCCCGCAACCGGGTCACGTGGGTTGTCATGCGCGACGGCTCCCTCCTCCGTTTCAACAACACCAATCCCGCCGACTACCTCACCCTTCCCCTCGAATACGGAACCACACAGCAAGTCTATCAGATCTCAGAGGACCAACAGGGACGGGAGTGGATTCTCACCGACCGCGGTGTGCTCATTCACGGCGAGTCCGCAATGAGCGACTTCCCCTTCAACAAAATCACGCTGATCGACGACAAAATCTTCCTCTCGTCCGCCAACGGCTATTTTGCGGAGTACAGCGAGGGGAAACTGCGCTTTGTCAATCTTCCCAAGAGTGTCAAGAACATTACCCGAGCCCATTCGCTGGGCAACCATTGCATCGCACTCTGCACCACCACAGGTCTTGTGCTCTACAACACGGTCTCCGACAGCATCGACATCATCGACCGCACCGAAACGGGCGGAACCCTCTCCCGTGTCACGTATGCCGAATGCGATTCCCGGGGACGCATTTGGATTTACACGGCCCTCACCGACGACCTTTATCTCCTCACCCCCGGAGCCTCTTCCGTCCGGCAGCTCCCCGTGCCCAAAGTCAGGGAACGTGAAGACCGGCTGCACTTCGTGGCGGAAGACGAGACCGGCTGTGTCTGGCTGAAACCCTATCGCAACGACCTCTGTTTCTGGGACGAAACCTTGCAGCAGCTGCGACCCTACACCGATGCCACCGCCGACGGACAGGAGCTTCCCTTCCTGACCTACAATTTTCTCTATCTCGACCATCAGAAGAACCTCTGGATTTCGAGCGGCACGGAGCTGTTCCGGCTCACAACCCAAGAACGGCAATTCGTGTTCCGCCAAGAACCCGGCGTGGAAGAAGTGCGCGCCCTGCTGGCCGACGATTCCATGCACCTCATCTACGGAGACAAACATCACGGACTGCTCTGCCGGACCACTGTCGGCCTTACCTCCGGCCGCCGGACGGAGCCCGACAACTGCACGCGCGAGTATCTGACGCCCCAAGGACAATGGAGCCGCACTCCGGTTCCGCTCTCTGCCCACGGCATCTACAGCCTCATGCGCGACACCGAGGGCGTCGTGTGGGTCGGAACACGCGGCGACGGTCTCTATCGTCTCGAACCCCGCGACGGAGGCTTCTCTGTGCGTCATTATGTCCACAGCGACAAAGAGTCCTTCTCGCTCAGCAACAACAACATCTACGACCTCTACGAAGACGAACGGCATCACATCTGGATTGCCACCTTCGGCGGCGGTCTTAACCTGATGGACCGTCGGTTCAGTCCGGAGAACATCCGGTTCATCAACCACAACAACATTCTGCAGAACTATCCTTTCGACGACTTCCGCTATGTACGCAGCATCGCCGGCGACGGCAAGGGCACTCTCCTTGCGGGCACCAGCACGGGTCTGTTGAATTTCACCTCCCGCTACCAGCGTCCGGTCGAGATTGTTTTCCGGCGTCAGCGTCATTCCTCCTCCCTCCCCGACGGACTGCCCAACGATGTGGTTATGTCCACCCTGTGGGCTGCAGACTCTGCCTTCTATGTAGGCACCTACGGGCGGGGCATCAGCCGCATTCTCAACGCCTCGGCCCTCGACGACACCCTTCGGTTCCACACCTATTTGAACAGAGACTATCCGGCGGGCGACGTTGCGCTCACAGCCCAGACCGACCTCCGAGGACGCATCTGGAGTGTGGCGGAGCCGGGCATCTCCTGTTTCGATCCGGCCACCCGTACGCTTTCCTACTACGACAAGACCGACTTCGACCGCTACTACATCCTGGGCGAGGCCAAGCCCCTTGTGATGCCCGGCGGTGAAATGATAGTAGGCGGCAAGGACGGTTTTCTGATGTTCAACACGACGACGCTCCGCAAGTCCGACTTCTCGCCCGAAATCGTCTTCACCGGCATCCAGTATCCCGGAGACAATGCCAACCGCATCTTCTTCAACGACCTGGACACCCTCACGCTCACATCCGACCATCGCAGTGTGAACATCCGCTTTGCCGCCCTCGATTTCCGTCCGTCGCGCCTCCTATGCTACGCCTACAAAACCGATGCCGCCGGCAGCGAATGGACCTACACCACCACGCCTGTGGTCAATTACGTGAACCTTCCGGCCGGCAGTTTCCGTCTTTTGGTACGCTCCACCAATTCCGACGGCGTGTGGTGCGACAATGCCCGAGCGCTCACCATCCAGGTGCTCCCCACCTTCTGGGAGACGCCTTGGGCGCTTGTTCTCTACCTGCTCGGCATCATTGCGCTCATCGCCTTGGTTGTATTCATCTACAGCTACATCTACCGTCTGCGCCGCTCGGTCTATATCGAAAAGGAAATGGCCGCTGTCAAAGTCAACTTTTTTACCGACATCAGCCACGAACTGCGCACACCGCTCACCCTCATCGACGGCCCCATCGGCGATGTCTTGGCTCAGGAACCGCTCTCCAAACAGGCCCGTTCCCACCTCGAACTGGCCCACAAGAACACCTCCCGCATGCTCGAACTCGTCAACCAGATTCTCGACTTCCGCAAGGTACAGACCCGTCATGTGCGTCTCTCTCTCCGCCGGGAAGATGTCGTTGCTTTGGTCACCCGTGTCAAGAACTGTTTCAACGACCTTGCGACCCAAAAACACATCGATTACCGGCTTGAGAGCGAACCGATGCCTGCAGAACGGTCTCTTTTGTGGCTCGATGCCGACAAGGTGGAGAAAGTGCTCTTCAACCTCCTCTCCAACGCTTTCAAATATACCGATGACGGAAAAGCCGTGGCAGTACGGGTATCTGTGCAGAATGACCGCCTCCTGCTCGTCGTTTCCGACAGCGGACGGGGCATCGAAGCGTCCCGCCTAAACAGCATCTTCGACCGCTTCGTGTCGCTGAACTCGCCCGGCGACATGCAACCCTCTTCGGGCATCGGCCTCAATCTGGTCAAAGAACTCGTACAACTCCATCACGGCACAGTCTCCGTCGAGAGCAGCCCGGGACAGGGTTCTGTCTTCACCGTCAGTCTCCCCGCCACGCGCGAAGCCTACCAGGCTGACCCGCTCGCCGATTTCCTCGTGGAGGATACTGCATCCTTCCCCTCCGCTTCGACCTTCCGGACTCAGGAAAAAGCGCCGTCGGAATCTGTCGAACGCCCCACACGAAAGCTCACCGTTCTCGTGGTCGAAGACAACGAAGAGTTGCGTCAGTTCATCGTCTCCATCCTTCAGAACGACTATCGGATACTCGAAGCGTCCAACGGCAAAGATGCCCTTTCCATAGCGCGCAGCGAAGAAGTGGGATTCATTCTCACCGATGTGATGATGCCCGTCATGGACGGCATGGAAATGATACGGCAAATCAAGTCCGACCCGCTCATCTGTCACATTCCCATTGTGGTACTCTCGGCCAAATCGTCTGTTGACGACCGCATCGAAGGCCTCGAGAACGGCATCGACGATTATCTCACGAAGCCCTTCTCCGCCACCTATCTCAAGGCGCGTATGGCCAACCTCATCCACCAGCGCCAAATGCTCCAGCAGTCCTTCTTTGCCGGCATGATCACCGAAAGCGCCGCGCCGACCTCCGGCAGCGGGACGGCAGAATCTTCCGATGGCAAGGAAGACGAGACATCGTATGCCTCCGTATTGTCGGCACCGCAGCTCATGGAATACGACAAAGAGTTTGTACGCACCCTCATGGACTATTTCAACCGCAACATCTCGATGCCCGATCTTTCTGTGGGCGACCTTGCCTCGGCCGTCAACATGAGCCGCACGTCCTTCTACCGCAAACTCAAGTCGGTATTGGGTCTCACTCCCGTCGATTTCATACGTCAAGTACGCATCCGCCGTGCGGTTCGGATGATTAACGACGGCGAGACATCCCTCTCCCAGATTGCATACGCAGTCGGATTCTCCGACCCCAAATATTTCTCCAAATGTTTCAAACGCGACATGGGCATGCCCCCCGCCGAATACAAAATCAAGGCGCAAAAATAAATTTCCACCTTTACGACTGCCCGTTTTTCCGAAATTTCTGGATGATTTTGATAAACAGGACTGCCAAAATACTCAACAGAACAACAAAAATACAAGCCTATAAAAAAATTCCACCTATTTGGTCAATTTTTACACCGCCCTTTGGTGGAAATATTATATCTTTGCAATCGTAAATAATTTGTTTTCAGTAAATTCATGGTATATAAGCTGCATTAAGAGCAAAGTCTGAGCGATCAGCCTTTGCTCTGATTTTGTTTATGGCATCGTCCCGGGCAGCAGGACGGGAGGATGCTCTATATATGTAGGGGCAAGCCCCTACGCTGAGTTATTTGACCCCGCCGGGGTCATTGATGCCCTGAAAGGGCGAAATACCTTAGCACAGGGGCTCGCCTCCCTTCCCTTTAGGGAGGGGCTGGGGGCAGGCTGTCCGTCGGGGTCATTGAAGCCCTGAAAGGGCGAAATACCTTAGCACTGGGGCTCGCCCCTGTGTTAATGACCGTCGTCGCATGAATTGCCCCTGTAGGGGGCTCATAATTACGGTTCCCATGGAGCCTTCAATAATCAAAATAGGGCCGCCCGTGCGGGCGGCCCTTCATGATATTCGGCGCGGCTTATTCGGCCTCCGACTGGTCTATGGCATCGTTCACCAGAGCGAGGCTCTTGTCCACTACGGTCACTGTGACATAGTTGCCGTTGGTGAAGTCGAACACTTTGGGACGCACCTCGATGAGCGTCTTGCCGAGACTCAAGGCGGTCACCAGACCGTCCTCCGAGACGGAGGCTACATCGGGATGGCTTGAGAACCAGTCCACGCCGCCTTTTTCTGTCGTGGTGGCTTTCAGCTGTACGGTCTGCTCCAACTCGAGGGTGACGGCATGGTTATGTACACCCTCGCCTTCGATGTTGGGCACATTGCTGTACCAGACTTCATTGTCCTTGTTGTCGCAGGAACTGAACACCATACCTGCGGCCAGCAGCGTCACGGCTGCGAAGGCCTTGCATGTGTTTGCTATATATCTTTTCATAGGTTACTTGCTATTTTAGTGTGAGACGGATAAATTACTTCAAACGCAGCACGGCCTTGCAGGGTTTCACCTTGGAGGCGTTGGAGCGGATGCTGTGGAACTTGTTGTCCTTCAGTACGCTGTAGCTGCCTGCCGGATAGTTCTTGCCCACGATGACGGGTTCCAGTTGGTTGCCTGCGTAGCTCTTGGCGTCGGTCGTTGCGGGCGTTGTTCCGCTCTCTTGATTGCCGGGGCTGGCCACGAAATCGTAGGTCACGCCCTTCTGTCCGCCGATGAGCACGCCGTTGTTGGCCTTGATGCCGCGACGGCCGTCTGCAAGGGCAAGCTCGGACTCTTCAATCCGGACGTAGCGAATGACATCGCCATCCACATAGACGATGTAGGCCGTCAAGCCTTCGGGCAACACGAGGTCCACGCCGCTCGACACCGTCCAGAACAGGTTGGGAGCCTCCACTTCGGCCTTCACCTTGCCGGCCTCGAAGTTGTCCTTCAGGGAGGACATCAGGGCGTAGTCGTCGAGCAGGGAGAGGGGTGTCTCCACCTCGATGGGTTCGCCGTTGGGCTTCATGGCACCGTCGGCCACCTTGAGGGCCTGCTCCGTTTCGGGCAGGATGACTTTGGTCACCACGGCGGTTGCTTCGTTCGACTTGAAGGCGTCGGCTGCGATTTCTTTCACAACGAACACGTTGTTCCCAATCCGGGTCTCAGCCTCCACCTCGACGGTGATTTCCTTCGGCTGGGCGGCTGTGCCACCGTCCTGGGCGGGAATCTCGACGGAGGTTACCGTCACGGGAATCGTGGTGACGCCTGTCTCGGAATCCGTTGTCGGGGTCTCGCCTTCGGCCACTTCCATATTGAGGTAGGCGTTGTCCACCTCTTTGTCTTCATCGGCTGCCTCCTCGGCGGGGGTCGGGATGTGGATGATGTACTCGGCGCTCACTTCAATGTCGGCTTCGGGCATCGTGAAGCTCCACTCGTTGCCGCTGCCGGTCACGGCGATGTCCTTCACCAGACCGGCGGAGGTGAGCTGGCGGCTCTTGGCCTTGGCCTGCTCCCAGCTCGTATAGGCTGTGGCGGTGACTTCTGTGGCGGCATAGCCTCCGTCGGGGGTTACGACTACGGTAACTGTCTTGCCCGCAGCGGCCGTTGTGGCAGCAGCGCCGTCCACCTTGAAGCTGAGACTGCCGTGCTCGGTGGTGCCGACGGTGAGGTCGTAGGCATTCGCGGTCAATACCGCGAATGCCATTACTATGGTTGAAAAGATTTTTTTCATATTCTTGTTTTTGTTTTAAACTGTTTTTGGCTTACATTCACTTCACAAGCACCTTGCGGCCGTTGCGGAGGTACAGACCCTTGGCGGGCTGTGCTGTGCGGCGACCGTTCAGGTCGTAGTATATGTCTGCATTGTTCTCTTCGATGTTCACGGCCTCGATGCCGGTGACCGGTTCGCCGAAGTTGATGGTCAGACGGCGGGCGGCAGTTGCGGAAGCCGCGATTTCGAGCCAGCAGCGGTTGGCGGCGATGGTGCCTGCGCCCTTCACCCATACGAAGTCGTGTCCGTTGCATACATAGTAGTCGGCAGACTGCATGTCCTCGGCGGTGAAGGTCTTGCCTTCGAGCGTGCCCTTGAACTCGGCAGCAACGGTTACGTCGTCGGCAGCGTCATCTGTCGGGATGAGGATGACGGTCTTCTCTACATCGGAAGCGTTATAGACGAGCAGCGGGGTGCCGGCGGCGGCTACGGAGAGCTTCGTGACGGTCACGCTGTTGTCGGCAACAGCGGTCACGGTGTAGAGCTGTGCATCGTCGGCTGTCGAAGCTTCAATCTTCAGAGCCTGGTCGCTGTAGTAGGTGGAGTATTCTCCGGGAGCCACCACTACGGGGAAGCCGTTGATTTGAGCCGTCACGCAAGCGGTATCGCTGTTGTTGTGCGTGTCGTCGCCTGCCACATAATACCATATATAATAGGTGGCAGGAGCGGTGGCCTTGGGTTCTGCTGACGTATAACCGTCGGCAGGAGCCGTCTCGGCATCGGTGCCCAGAGCGTAGCAGAGCGTTCCGCCATCGGCGGCACCGCCGCTCACGAGGGTCTGCTCGGCACCTGTAGCGTATACATCGATACCCGTGGGCGTTGTGGTCACGGTGGCAACGGGGTAGTAAACGGCCTTGACTTCCATCTCGTATGCCTGCATCTCGAAGGTGCCCGCCTTGGTCTCGGCATCCCAAGCGCCTGTGGTCACGGCAGTGGCATCGTCCTTGTTCACAGCCTGGAGACCCTGAACCTTCAGAGAACCGGCGTAGGTGACGGAAACGGTCTGACCGGCCTTGGCGATGGTGTCGCTGAGGCTCCACTTGTCGGCATCGGCGAAGTCGGCTACAGACAGGTCGTAGTACATCGTGCAGTACAACGGCACGCCTGCCTGGTCGGTGAAATTTGCATCGTAATTCGAGAATCCGGTGCGATAGAACATCCTTAAGGAACTGTAAAGCTGATCCGTTACGAAACGCTTGGTGATTTCAACCTCGCTCAGAGAGTAGGCATAGTAGAACATGTAGTTCATGTAGATTACGTTCTGCGTATTGAAACTGCGCAGATCGAGACTCGTCAATGCATAGCAGTTACGGAACATGTAACGCATATCGGTCACTTTCTGCGTGTTGAAGTTGCTGAGATTGAGACTCGTCAATGCAGAACAGTTGCCGAACATGTAATACATATTGGTCACGTTCTCAGTGTTGAATTTGCTGAGGTTGAGACTGGTCAATGCATAGCAGAAGGCGAACATGGTACCCATATTGGTCACGTTCTCGGTATTGAAGTTGCTGAGGTCGAGACTGGTCAATGCCGAGCAACTGGAGAACATGGAACCCATGTTGGTCACGTTCTTTGTGTCGAACTTGGAGAGGTCGAGACTGGTCAATGCCGAGCAACCGTAGAACATGGAACTCATGTTTTTCACGTTCTCGGTGTTGAAATTGCTGAGATCGAGACTGGTCAATGACGAGCAACCGAAGAACATGTCGTACATGTAGTTCACGTTCTTTGTGTCGAACTTGGAGAGGTCGAGACTGGTCAATGCATAACAGTTGGAGAACATGGAACCCATATTGGTCACCTCGCTGGTATTCAGATATTCGAGACCTTCCACGGAGGTAAGATTATTGAACCCATAGAACCAATCATAGCACGTCGTGGGACGGGCATCAGCGAAGGATGCGTCGAAGACTACTTTCTGCACAGAATTGCCCACACTGTAGTACCAATCTGGCATCTGGGTTCCGACATTCACTGGCCATGCGTTTTCGCTCGGCATGTCCAAGCCGTACTTGAAGGTGAGTGTCTGGGTTTCGCTGTCATAGACGGCGTATGGCTCGGGAACGCGTGTGCAATAGCGTTCCACACCTTCCTTGTCGATGATGCTTTCGTCGTAGTTGGAGAATCCGGTGCCGTAGAACATGTTGTCAGAATACCCAACGTTGTCTGTGGTGAACCGGCTGCGAATCTTCACCTCCGCCAAGTTGGAACATCCGTAGAACATGTTTGCCATGTCCCCCACGTTCTGTGTGACAAAGCCGGAAAGGTCGAGGCTGGTCAGCGATGAGCAATCCTGGAACAGACCTTCCATGCTCCTAACGTTTGTTGTGTTAACCTTGGAGAGGTCGATGGTCTTCAACGAAGAACAGCCCTGGAACATATACTGCATCCCATACAAATTCTGCATGTTGAACTTCAAGTCCAAGCTCTCCAAAGCCGAGCAACCTTGGAACATTCCTTCCGTGTAGTTTACGTTCTGCATGTCGAAAGAGGAGAGATTCAGGGAGGTCAATGCAGAGCAGTTGGCGAACATGTAGCTCATATACCACAATTTCTGCGTGTTGAAATTCGACAAATCCAAACCGGTCAATGCCGAGCAACCGGAGAACATTCCTCCCATATCGGTCACATTCTTTGTGTCGAACTTGGAGAGGTCGAGACTCGTCAACGCCGAGCAATAGGAGAACATGGAACCCATGTAGGTCACGTTCTCGGTGTTGAAATTGCTGAGGTCGAGACCAGTCAATGCCGAGCAACCGGAGAACATTCCTCCCATGCTGGTAACGTTCTTTGTGTCGAACTTGGAGAGGTCGAGACTGGTCAATGACGAGCAACCGGAGAACATGTAACTCATATTGGTCACATTCTCGGTGTTGAGTTTGCTGAGGTCGAGACTCGTCAACTGCCAGCTATAGGAGAACATGTTGGACATGGAGGTCACATTCTCGGTGTTGAGTTTGCTGAGGTCGAGACTCGTCAACGCCGAGAAATTAGAGAACATTCCCGACATATCGGTTACGTTCTTTGTATCTAACTTGGAGAGGTCGAATTCGGACAACGAGCAATTGGAGAACATCCAGGCCATATTGGTCGTCTCGCTGGTATTCAGGTACTCAAGACCTTCGATGGAAGAAATGTTCCAACCGTCCGCGAACCAATAGTAACAAGAAGTGGGACGAACGTCGGCAAAGGAAGCATCGAAAATGACTTTTGTCACAGAATTGATCACGGAATTCCACCCGGGAGTATTGTAGTTCGAATTCAATGCCCAAGCGTTTTCGTCCGGCATATTGTCATCTTTCCTGAAGGTCAATGTACTGTTTTCACTGTCGTAAACAGCATAATAGGGTGCCTTCGGTGTGTTGGCTACCGACACGCTGTAAATATAAGAAGACCGCGCAATCTGGAATTTCACATTGCCCGCAGCTGTGACGGTATAGACGGTTGTGGATTTCCCGTCATCGTAATTGCTTTCCGTCTGGGAGACATTCGTCCAAGAAGAGGGTCCATCTGAGCTGACGATGGTAATTGTCTGTCCGGCTTTGCAGTCCAGCATGCCAATGTAGCGCGCGCCTCCGCTGAACTGATATAAACCGCCCTGTCTATTGCGCAGCAACCAGCTGCTGCCGGTTTGCACAACGAAATTGCTGTTCCACTCATTTCCATTTAAGGAACACGTACTCATGTTCGTGTCGTCGATGGTGGCCACAACCTCGGAAGAAACGGTCACCGTCGCATTCCCGGAAACGCTTTGACTGAGCTCCGCGAAGTCTATCGACCATTCGCCGCCAGCCCTTGCATTCGTAACCGCCGCCGTTACGCTTGTCAGCATAAGGGCGAGCAAAGAAAGAAATCTGTTTTTTTTCATAAAAATGAAATTTAAAAATTGGAAATTAGAAATATAAATTGTTTTGTTTCTCTTATTTGCCGTTCACATACCTTTTAAAAAGAATATCGTATGTGTGTGAAAAGCTGTGCAAAGATATGAAAAATCCCGTACAATTAAAAAAAATGAAGAAGGTTTTTACGCTACCCCCCCCCCTGTTTTAACACAAATTAACTCGATTTTTCATTTTTTGCGTGCAAAATGGCATGAAAACTGCGTAATTGGGGTCCATTCGTGGCAATTCGTGTTGGGAAAAACGAAAACGCCGAGGCATCGCGCGGTGGCGGTGTCTCGGAGGATATTTTCTGAGTGTGTTTGGGGGGGGGGAGGGTTAACCTATGATGCGCTGGGCAATGCACTTGGCATTGATGGCGGGATGGCTCGTGGACACGAAGAACAGGCGTATGATGTAGCCTGTCTCATGGGCGCGGCGGATGAAATCGACCTTGCCCTCCGAAGAGAGGACGGTCTCGAAGATGAGGCTCCGGCGGTCACGCAGACAGGCTTCACGCTGCTCCTCGCAGTAGCGGGCTGCCTGCAGAACGGCCTCGGGCGAGTTCCAGTCGCCGAACCTGTCCTGTGCCTCCTGGTCGGGGTTCACATAGACGGCATCCTCCAGCCATTCGTGGCGCAGTATCTTCGACGTAATCGTAGTCTTGCCCGACCCGTTGGGGCCGGCAATGACGATAAGTACCGGGCGGCGTTCTGCGTTGCTCATGTCAGTATGCTGCGGCTGCTTGCTTGATTTCCTCAAAGAAGCGTGTCGTCGCTTCTGCGTTTGTCTTGGACGCATCCTCGGCGGCCTCTCTCATCAGTTGGCTGAGCACCTCGTCGGTAGGCTCCTCCATGCTTGTCAGTCTGTAAGTGTCTATGCTCATAATCTTGTCGTTTTACGTTTCTGCGTGCAAAGATAAGCATTTTCTGCGAGATTTGGTCGCCTGTCGGCGAGAAATCTTCCAAAATCTGTTTCAAAATCTCACATTCGATAGCCTTTTGATAGATTTTCTTATAGATTTTGTAGGATTTT
>CALBPV010000022.1 GCA_937899265.1 uncultured Bacteroidales bacterium | reverse complement strand
AGTTGAAAAACCTAAATGACACTTTTGACACTTGACACTTTTGACACTTTCGGCAATGATGACAACATTCAGTTCTCCTGGCGGACTGTTGTCTGCGTCATAGAGAGCCGGTATAAGAAAATAAAAAGTGGGCGCAAAGTGCACCCACATGGGAATGTTTCAACTTGCCGCTCAGATGGAAGCGTTGTATTTGGAGATGAGACCGTCGATACAGAAGCGCTGGGGAAGGTCTGTAACTCCCTGTCCGTCAGCGTTTACGAGTTCGAACCGGAGGCCGTAGCATTCGCCGAGTTCGGTGAGCGAAACGCTTTTCCAAGAGCGGAGGAACTGGCCTCCGGCGGCCAACTCAACATCGGTGTATTTGCCTGTGGGAACCGGCTGAACCGTAGAGGAGAGCTTGGAGAGAGCCGAAATGCGAAGATAGAGGTCGCCCGTGTAGGCGGGATGCGAGGTGCCGTCGGCATCTGTCCATCCGTCCTTCATGGCCAGATAGGTGTAGGTCGCGTTGGTCACATAGATGGAATAGGGCACCTGGGAAATCCCGAGCGAGAAACCTGTGTAGAACATCACAACGGCAGGATGAGAGGTGATATCACCCACGTAATAGGCTGTTGTGTAGGAGCCTCCGGAAGCCAGCTGACCCGATCCGTGTCCTACGACCGACGTATAGTTCTCGGACGAAGCGAGCGTGTCGTTGTGGCTGTAGGCAAGGGTCATACCGCCCGCAAACTTCTCTTCACTCACCCAGTGCCCCAGGACAAAACCGCCCGAGGGGTCGAGGAAATCAGCCTGGTAGGAGGCTGTGGCAGAACTGTCGCTTTGGATGTTTGCATAGACTATGGCAGTGTCGAGCGTCGAACTGTAAACCAAGGCACAAGTGCCTTCGTAACGTGTCTCGCTGCTCATGTCGCAGGAGGCCAAAAGAGCAAAAACCGTCAAAAGGGCGGCACTGAAAAAGGATTTTTTCATCGTTTTTGTATGAATTTTGTATGAATTTTGTTCAATTTATGAAGAATTTTACTCAATTTTTGTAAGAATTTTGTTTAATTTATGAAGAATTTTACTCAATTTTTGTAAGAATTTTGTGCGATTTTTGCAAGAATTTTATTCAATTTATGAAGAACCCGGTTGTTTTTGCCTCACGAAAGCCCCACAATTTCGCCGTTGACGTAGTCGATGTGGTTGGCCGCAGGGTCTTTGGGAAGGCCCGGCATGCGCATCATGTCGCCCGCAATGGCCACGATAAACTCGGCACCCTGATTGATGACGATGTCGCGAATGTGGAATTCGAAGCCGGAAGGACAGCCGTAGGCTTTGGGATTGTCGGAGAAAGAGAACTGTGTTTTTGCCACGCAGACAGGGAAGTGGGAGAGGTGCTGCTGTGCTGCGAGGTTGAGCATCTTTTGGGCTTTCTCGCTGAAAGTCACTTCTCCTGCACCATAGATTTTGCGGGCCACCGCTTCGATTTTCTCACGGATGGAGACGTTGTCGGGATAGGTGAACTGAATCGGGGAGGAAGGTCGGCTGTCGATTTCTTCCACCGCTGCACGGGCCAATTCGGCAGCACCTTCTCCGCCACGCAGGAATCCGTCGTTGACTACACACCTTACGCCCAACGACTTGCAATGTTCTTGCAGACAGGTGATTTCCTCTTCGGTATCGTTGGCATAACGGTTGAAAGCCACCAACACGTTTTGCCCGAAATTGCGGAGATTGGCAATGTGTCGGTCGAGGTTGGCAAAGCCGCGTTTCAGGCCTTCGAGATTGGGCTCTTTGATTTTCTCGGGATCGACGCCGCCGTGCATTTTGAGGCCGTTGCAGGTGGCCACAAGGACTGTCAGCTTGGGACAAAGTCCGGTCTTGCGGCATTTGATATTGAGGAATTTCTCAGCCCCGAGGTCGGCTCCGAATCCGGCTTCGGTCACCACATAGTCGGCCAAAGAGAGACCCATACGGGTTGCGATGGCCGTGTTGCATCCGTGGGCAATGTTGGCGAAAGGACCGCCGTGAACGATGGCCGGAGTGCGTTCGGTAGTCTGGACCAGATTGGGAAGAATGGCATCCTCGAGGAGCACACATACAGCTCCCGCCACACCGAGATCTTTGACCGTGAAGGCGGAACCGTCCTGACGGTAACCCAACAGGATGCGTTCGATGCGCCGGCGAAGGTCGTCGCGGTCGGTGGCAAGACAGAGCACGGCCATAATCTCCGAAGCGGGCGTGATGTCGAATCCGCTCTCGCGGGGCAGACCGTTGGCATTGCCGCCCAACCCCGTCACCACCTGCCGCAACCCGCGGTCGTTGACATCGAGCACACGTTTCCAAAGCACTTCACGAAGGGGCGGTTCGGTGAAACGGTGCTGGTAGAACCAGTTGTCGAGCAGGGCCGTAATCATGTTGTGGGCACTCGTGACGGCGTGGAAATCACCCGTGAAATGAAGGTTGATTTTCTCCATCGGGAGCACTTGGGCATAGCCTCCGCCAGCAGCACCTCCCTTGAGTCCGAAGACCGGTCCCAAAGAGGGTTCGCGCAGCACGACAACGGCCTTCTTGCCTATCTTGTTGAGCCCCAAACTGAGGCTGATGGAGACGGTGGTCTTGCCGATGCCGGCTTTGGTGGGCGAGATGGAGGTCACGAGAATGAGGTTGCTCCGAGCAGCCTTGCGGTCGTCGATGAGACGGAGGGGGAGTTTGGCTATATGGTGGCCGTAGCACAGAATCTCCTCGGGATTGACTCCCAGTCGTTCGGCAACCCGCTCAATACGGTCGAGCCGGGTGGAACGTGCTATTTCGATGTCTGATTTCATTGTATTTGCTTCTTGTCGTTAATTGTATTTGCTTTCGGATGTTTATTTCAGTTTTTCCAGTCTTTCCTGAAGCAGGAGCATGTAGTCGCGCTTGTGGGCGGCTTCGAGGAAGTCGAGCTGTTTGGCAGCCGCCAGCATCTCGGTTTGGGCTTTCGCGATTTCGGCCCGGAGCACGTTGATGTCGTTATAGTCGAGACGTTCTCCGTCGGCCACCCTTGATGCGGAGCCGGAGGCCGGAATGTCGTATTCTCCGTGGAGTTTCTTCTCGATGGCCGATCCGTACTGCTGACGTGTGTCCTGAAGGACTTCGTTGTCGAGCAGGGAGGAACGTCCCTTGTTGATTTGTGTGGGCGTGATGTTGTGGGTCGCATTGTAGCGCATCTGTTTGTCGCGACGCCGTTCGGTCTCGTCTATGCATTTGCGCATCGACCCCGTAATGGTGTCGGCATACATGATGGCGCGTCCGTGAACGTTGCGTGCAGCACGTCCCACCGTCTGGGTGAGCGAACGTTCGTTGCGGAGAAAACCTTCCTTGTCGGCATCGAGAATGGCCACAAGCGACACTTCGGGCAGGTCGAGACCTTCGCGCAGGAGATTGACACCCACCAGCACATCGAACTCTCCGGCCCGCAATTCGTCCATGATGCGTACGCGGTCGAGCGTATCGACATCGCTGTGGATATAGGCCGAACGTACACCGTTCTCGTGGAGGTAGTCGTCGAGGTCTTCGGCCTGTCGCTTGGTGAGTGTGGTCACCAACACACGTTCGCCGGCCTCGATGGTGCGCTGAATCTCCTCAAGGAGGTCGTCTATCTGATGTTCGGAAGGACGAACCTCAATGGAGGGGTCGAGCAGACCTGTGGGACGGATGAGCTGTTCGGCCACCACTCCTTCACAGCGTTCGAGCTCGTAGTCGGCCGGTGTGGCCGATACATATATGGTATATGGTGTGAGGGCTTCGAATTCCTCGAAACGGAGCGGACGGTTGTCGATGGCCGCAGGCAGACGGAAACCGTATTCCACCAGCGTGCTCTTGCGGCGAAAGTCTCCGCCCGACATGGCGTGAATCTGGGGGAGCGTCACGTGGCTCTCATCGACGATGAGCAGGAAATCCTTGGGGAAATAGTCGAGCAGACAGAAGGGACGTGTGCCGGGAGCCCGTCCGTCGAAATAGCGGGAATAATTCTCGATGCCAGAACAATAGCCCACTTCCTTAATCATCTCGATGTCGTACTCGACGCGCTGTTTGATGCGGGCAGCCCGTTCGGGTTCGCCAATGGACTCGAAGTAACGGACACGCTCTCCGAGGTCGAGTGTGATTTCGTCGATGGCACGGAAGGTGCTCTCCGCCGAGGTCATAAAGATGGCTGCCGGCGTGATGGTGTAGCTGTCCACCTCGTTGATGATATGGCCCGTCGTGACATCGAGCAGCTGGATGGATTCTATTTCGTCGAATCCGTACCCGATGCGCAGAATGGCATCCGGCTCGGAGAGAAACACATCGACCGTCTCGCCTTTGGCCTGAAAATTGCCGCGCTGGAGGGCAACGTCGTTGCGGGTGTATTGGGCTTTGACAAGACGTTTGAGCAACTCGTCTCGGGAAATGTCCATTCCGACTTCCACATGAATCATGTTGGCGTGGAAATCTTCGGGATTGCCGATGCCATAGAGACACGACACAGAGCTGACCACAATCACATCCCTGCGTCCGGAAAGGAGGGCAGAGGTGGCGGCCAGTCGCAATTGGTCGAGTTCCTGGTTGATGGCCAAATCCTTCTCAATATAGGTGTCGGTCGAGGGGATGTACGCCTCGGGCTGATAGTAGTCGTAGTAGGAGACGAAATATTCCACCAGATTGTGGGGGAAGAAGGCGCGCATCTCGCTATAGAGCTGAGCGGCCAACGTCTTGTTGTGCGACAGTATCAGCGTGGGACGTTCCGTCTCCCGAATCACGTTCGCCATTGTGAAAGTTTTGCCACTGCCCGTCACACCCAAGAGGGTCTGAGCGGGCAGGTTCTGTTGGACGCCTTCCACGAGCTGACGGATAGCTTCCGGTTGGTCGCCCATTGGCTTGTAGGACGATTGTAAATCGAAAATCATGGTACAAAGATAGCGAATAGAGAGCGAAATACAAAATTTTTGAGAGTTTTTTAAGATTTGTTAGTAATTCCACAAAGCGTTTACAATGTTCTGCAACAGAGAGAAAGGATTGGAGTGTGAGTAAAGAGAGAAAGGAAACGGGCCGGGAAAAGCCCCACTCGACTATCCGTCAATGTCGGGTTGTTGATTGGCGAGCCCCCTGATTACGCCCTTGACAATTTCCCAAGGTCGGCGGTTCACCTGTCGAAATGGAATCGCATCAATTGTGAGTCGGAAACAGCGAACCGACCACGTGCCGTTGACAGGTCCGTAGTAACGGGGCTCTTTGCCGTCGGGATTTACGGTGCAGACTTCCCATTCGTCGTCGATGTATTTGGGACGGCGCAGGATGTAGCAGACGTAACGCTTCTCCTTCCTGTCGAGACGCAATCCCACAAACTGCACGTCCTTGTAGTTTGGAGCCTTGGGGAGAATGTAAACCAAAAGGAGGGTGCCGTCAGAGAGATTGAAGGCGTTCAGCCGGATGTCGTACCAGGGAATGTCATCGGGATCGGGGAAGGAGCCTTCCGCAATCACGGGATTGGGGAAGAGTCGTTCCCATATATCGAACGCGACAAGTTGGTCGAAGGGAATCTGGCCGTCGGCCCAAGATTGAGCCAGCTGGGGGAGGAGAGCGGTGGCGAAACTTTTGCGATTCATATCATTTTGCTGTTTGGGACGAAAAGAAGGGTTGCTTTTCGACTGCAAATATACATATTTATTTTTAAATGGCAAAATAGGGGAGGGAGAAAATTTTTCTATTTGGAAATGTTAAAATCGCGACCCGTTTTCTGCATAAAATTTGCATAAAGAGGGAAGGCACCAAAAGAAATTTGGAGAAATCTGCGTGAAACATTCCTGGGAGGAATATACAAAAACCATTCAATGTTTCACGGAGCAATATTCTGTCTGAAAATAAGGTAAAAACAGCATGCAATCTAAATCGAGAAACAAGTGATTGTGGAAAATTTCTGCATAAACCGCCCAAACAGCTCGAAAAGAAGGGGAGTAGATGGTAGTTTCCCTCTGTAACTAAGATAATAAAATGGATGAATCTGTATTTTCAAAACGGCATCGTATTATAGACTTGCGACAATGACTGGAAACGGTAAAGTTGAAGTTGTGGTGAAATAATACACCACACCGGAAAATATTTATGCAAAAAAGGATTTTCAGAGCCCAAACAATAAAATTGCCCCAGAATCGTTTATCTTTTAAATGGTATGTAATTATGAAGAAGATCGAAGAATATCGCGTTACAGCGAATTTGACGCTGAACGACCGTCTGTACCTCTTGCGCCTGATACCCGCCGACCCGTCGGTGAAGATTGAAAAGTGCGAGCCCGGACAGTTCGTTGAAATTCGTGTCGATAACGACCCATCTGTTTTTCTCCGCCGTCCGATTTCGATTCATCGCGTCGATTACGAGGCCAACACGATGGAGCTTCTTATCCAGAAAGCAGGTCGCGGCACCAACCGTCTCGCAACGCTCAAAGAGGGCGATTCGCTCAATATGGTCTATCCGCTGGGAACCGGATTCAAGCTCGATGCACACAAGAACAGCTATCTGCTGGTGGGCGGAGGTGTGGGAATTGCTCCCTTGTTGGAGCTCGGAGTAGCTCTCAGTGAGATGCAGAAGAAAGTGACTTTTCTGCTGGGCGGACGTTCGGCCAAAGACTTGGTTCGTCTGGAAGAATACGCCCGATTCGGAACCGTATTGATTACCACTGAAGACGGTTCCACCATTCCGGGATACGATTGTCAGAAGGGTTTTGTAACCCAACATACAGCCTTCCAGGAGGGCGATTTTGACGCCATCAGGGTCTGCGGTCCGAGCCCCATGATGAAGGCCGTTTATGCCAAAGTGAAAGACTGGGCAATGACGGCAGAACCCGAATTCTGCGAGGTGTCGCTCGAAAACAAAATGGCTTGCGGATTGGGCGTTTGTCTCTGCTGCGTAGAGGATACGAAAGAAGGCAATCTCTGCGTCTGCAAGGAAGGTCCGGTATTTGATGTGAACCGTTTGAAGTGGTAAAACAAAAGACTGATTTATATGGCTCAATTAGGTATAAATATTGCGGGAATAGATTTCAAAAACCCCGTTTTGACAGCTTCCGGAACGTTCGGTTACGGCGAAGAGTTTGCTGATTTTATTGACTTGAACCGTCTCGGCGGCTTCATCGTGAAAGGCACTACACTGCATCCCAGACAGGGTAATGCCTATCCGCGACTGGCAGAAACGCCCAGCGGAATGATTAATGCCGTAGGATTGCAAAACAAAGGCGTAGCGTACTTCATCGACCACATTTGGCCCCGAATCAAGGGTTACGACACGAATGTGATAGTCAACCTGTCGGGCAGTTCTGTCGATGACTATCGCGAAGGTGCCAGGATGCTGAACGAAGTGGAAGGATTGCCTTGTATTGAGCTCAATATTTCGTGCCCCAACGTGAAAGCCGGCGGTATGACTTTCGGTACGCAACCCGAAATGGCAGCACAGGTCGTAAGCGCTGTCAGAGAGGCATATAAGAAGCCTATCATCGTCAAACTGACGCCCAACGTGACCTCTGTGGCCGAGATTGCAAAAGCGGTTGAAGGAGCCGGCGCAGATGCCGTGTCGCTCATCAACACCGTGCTGGCTATGGCAGTCGATGCCGAACGTCAGCGGCCCATATTGTCAACCGTCACGGGAGGTCTGTCGGGTGCTGCCGTAAAACCCATCGCGCTGCGTTGTGTATGGCAGGTTTATCATGCCGTCCAGATTCCCATCGTAGGGTTGGGCGGAATCATGAATGCCACAGACGCCGTCGAATTCATGCTCTGCGGTGCACGAGCCATCGAAGTCGGAACCGCCAACTTTATAGATCCCGCTGTGACCGTCAAAATCGTGGACGGCATCAATGAGTATCTGGATCGTCACGGAATCAAGGACGTGAACGAAATTGTCGGCGCTCTCAAAGTATAATCCCAAGAACTCGGATAATCAGTCGGGAAAATCAGAATCATCGGGATAGTCAGAGTAATCAGATACATCTGCCAAATCTGACAATTCCGAAGACTTCAAGAAATCTTTCGGCGAAAAATTCTAATCCGAGTTATGTTAAGTTGCTTGTTATTTCTCTTCCCCGAGAAGATGGATACACCATATTATAAATAAGCTATTACACCATATTATAAATAAGCTATCACACCTTATTATATATAAGGAAACAAACTATCCCGACAGATTTGAGTGTCTGCCGGGATGTGTATTTTTGAAGGATGAATTTTTGAAGGATGAATTTTTGAAGGATGAATGTCGGGATATCTCTGTTATTTCAGCGAATTGAGAATCGACTGAATCTTCTCGAATGTTGTGATGCGTGTCGGAACCAAAGGCAAACGCAAAACATTCTCGCAACGACCCATAGCGTTAAGCATCGCCTTCACACCGGCAGGATTGCCATCGACAAAGAGAAGTTTGAAGAGCTCGGCAAAACGGTGATGAATGGGCAAAGCGTTCTGGTAGTCTCCTTCTATGGCGAGGCGTACCATACGGCTGAACTCCTTGGGGAAAGCATTTCCGATGACCGAAATGACACCTACAGCGCCCAGGGTTATCAACGGGAATGTGATGCCATCGTCGCCAGAAAGAACGTTGAAATTACGAGGTTTGTTCTTGATGATGTCGTCTATCTGGTCGAAATTGCCGGACGCTTCCTTGATGGCAATGATGTTTTCGCAATCGTTGGCCAACCGCAACGTCGTTGCAGCCGTCATATTGACACCCACACGACCGGGCACATTATACAGAATGACCGGCACGGGAGAAGCCTGTGCGATGGCTTTGAAGTGCTGATAAAGTCCTTCCTGCGAGGGTTTGTTGTAGTAGGGAACAACGCTCAGAATGGCATCGACATCGTGGAAGTCTCCCGTTTGGAGTTCGTTGACAACGGCTTGGGTATTATTGCCGCCACAGCCAATCACGATGGGAATCTGTCCCTTGACTTCCTCGACCACAAGTTGTTTGATATTGGCCTTCTCTTCCGCTGTGAGCGTGGGAGTTTCGGCTGTTGTGACAAGGATGGCCAGGAAGTCTGCGCCGCCGTCTATCTGATAACGAACCAAGTGGCGCAGAGCATCATAATCGACCGAAAAGTCGCTTTTGAAAGGCGTGATAAGGGCAATGCCCATGCCTTGAATCTTTCTTGACATATATAAATGATAAATGATTTTGAATCTGTTTCAGAGCAAACCCTTCGACGAAGGCAGTTCCATGTGGGTGATGTCGCGACGAATGGCCATCTTGAGCGCGCGCGCGAGGGCTTTGAAGATTCCCTCGATTTTGTGGTGCTCGTTTTCCCCTTCTGCCTTGATGTTGAGATTGATGCGCGCAGCATCTGAGAAGGATTTGAAGAAATGGAGGAACATTTCAGTAGGCATCTCCCCCACCTTTTCGCGGTGGAATTGGGCATCCCACACCAGCCAAGGACGTCCTCCGAAATCGAGGGCTACCTGACAGAGACAATCGTCCATAGGCAGACAGAAGCCGTAACGTCCGATGCCCCTCTTGTCACCCAAAGCCCGGGCAATGACTTCGCCCAAAACGATGGCCGTATCTTCGATGGTGTGGTGTTCATCGACTTCGAAATCGCCGTGAGCCTCCACTTCGAGATCCATACCCGAATGTTTGGCTATCTGGTCGAGCATGTGGTCGAAGAATCCCAGTCCGGTAGAAATCCTGGACTGTCCGTGTCCGTCGAGATTGACGCGGATGCGGATGTCGGTTTCGCGGGTAGCACGATGAACTTCCGCCGTACGCTCCCCTCCTATCAGGCAGGCTGCAATGTCGGGCCAGCTCTCGGTGATGAGCATACAGTCGTCGGTCAATCCGGCTTCTTCGAGCATTTGCTTTCCGGCTTCAAAAGGTTGCAGGAGAATGCCCTTGCACCCGAGATTATGGGCCAACTGAATGTCGGTCACGCGGTCGCCAACGACAATGGAACCGGCCAAATCATAGACTTCGTCATCAAAATATTTGGTCAGCATCGCTGTGCCGGGTTTGCGGGTAGGCGCATTGTCGGCGGGCCAAGACGGGTCGATGAAGATGTCGTCGAACACAATCCCCTCTCCTTCCAACGTCCGCAACATCAGGTCGTGAGGACCCTGAAAGGATGCAATCGGGTAATTTTCCGACCCGAGACCGTCCTGATTGGTCACCATTGCCAGTTCCCAATCGAGTTTCTCGCGAATGAGGGCGAGCGAAGAGATGACCTTGGGGACAAACTCCAACTTGTCGTAACTGTCCACCTGATAGGTTACAGGCGGTTCGACAATCAAGGTGCCGTCGCGATCGACAAACAATACTTTTTTCATCCTATTTTATATTCTTTGAGCGCAGTGATGATTTCTTCGTTCTCGGCGGGTGTGCCTACGGTGATGCGCAGACATCCCTGACAGAGTGTCACACGATTGCGGTTGCGTACGATGATTCCTCTGTCGGCAAGGAATTTGTAGGTATTGTCGGCGTCATAGACTTTCACCAGCAGGAAATTGGCATCGCTGGGATAAATCTTATCGACGCATTCGAGCGTGTTAAGCCGGTCGCGAAGTGTGTCCCGCTGTTGCAGAATCTCCCTCACGGCTTTGTCCTTCTCCCCCGCATTGTCGAGCACCTTGAGCGCCTGCTGCTGGGTGAGAATATTGACGTTGTAGGGATATTTCACATTGGTCATCAGACGGATGATTTCCTCTCCGGCAAAGGCCATACCGAGACGGATGGCAGCCTGTCCCCACGCTTTGGAGAAAGTCTGCAGGACCATCATGCGGGGATAACGATTCAATTCCTTCAGCAACGAGGGTTTGGATGAGAAGTCGATGTAGGCTTCGTCCACAATCGTGATGCCTGCAAAGTGGTCGAGGAACCACTGGATGTCCTCCCAGCAGAGCGCATTGCCTGTGGGATTGTTGGGGGAACAGAGGAAGACGAGTTTCGTGTTGGCATCGATGCGAGCCTTCATGGCTTCGATATCCAGCTGGAAATCGGGTTTCATGGGCACTGCACGGTATTCCACATCGTTGATGTCGGCACACACCTGATACATGCCGTAGGTCGGCGCAGGAGCCACCACGTTGTCGATGCCCGGACGACAGAAGATGCGGAAGGGCAGGTCTATGGCTTCGTCCGAGCCGTTGCCCAAAAAAATCTGTGACTCGCGCACTCCTTTGAGGGCTGCAACCTTGCGTTTTACAGCCGTTTGCATCGGGTCGGGATAGCGGTTCACGCCGTTGTTGTAGGGATTCTCGTTGGCATCCACATAGACGCGAGCCTCCCCCGTGAACTCATTGCGGGCACACGAGTAAGGTTCGAGAGTCAGGATATTGGGACGGACTAAATCTTTGAGCATAGGTGTTTATTTCTTTAATCTGACAGCCACAGCGTTGCGGTGAGCATCGAGCTGTTCGTTTTCGGCCATCGTCATGATGACGGCTCCGAGCTGCTCAAGGCCTTCCCGGGAGAGTTCCTGGAAAGTGATTTTGCGCATATAGCTGTCGAGGTTCACTCCGTTGTAGGCTTTGGCATAGCCGTTGGTGGGAAGCGTATGGTTGGTGCCGGACGCATAGTCGCCCGCACTCTCACAGCTGTAAGGTCCCAGGAAGACACTTCCGGCGTTGCGTACCTTTTCGGCCAGCTGCCTGTAGTTTGCAGTATTTATAATAAGGTGTTCCGGCGCATATTCGTTCACAATGTCCATGAGTTCATCGTCGTTGCGGAGCACCACAATCTTACTGTGCGATACGGATTTCTGTGTCAGTTCCTGCCGTTTGAGTTGCGCCAGCTGACGTTCCATCTCGGCTGTGAAAGTATTGGCAAACGCTTCGTCGGTGGTGAAAAGCATCGCCTGCGAGTCGGCACCGTGTTCGGCCTGTGAGAGGAAATCCGATGCCACATAAGCGGGCTGGCTCGAACCGTCGGCCACCACAGCCACTTCGGAGGGGCCTGCCGGCATGTCGATAGCCACATCGCGCAGCGACACAAGTTGTTTGGCCATTTGGACATACTGATTGCCGGGACCGAAGATTTTATAAACTTTCGGCACACTCTCCGAACCGTAGGCCATTGCAGCAATAGCCTGTACACCGCCCAGCTTGAAGACTTTCGTCACTCCGGCTTTCCATGCGGCATAGAGAATGGCGCGATTCACACTTCCGTCCTTCGAAGGCGGTGTGCACAACACTATCTCGGGACATCCTGCAATACGGGCAGGAATGGCCAGCATCAGGACCGTCGAGAAGAGCGGTGCCGTTCCCCCCGGCACATAGAGTCCCACTTTGTCGATGGGAACAGCTTTCTGCCAGCAGAAAACTCCGGGCGTGGTCTCCACTTTGCTATATGTGTGGCGTTGCGACTCGTGAAACTTTGCAATATTGGCTTCGGCGCGGTCGATGGCTTCGGCCAGCGCAGGGTCGATGTTCTTGCGGGCTTCGTCAAACTCGGCTTCCGACACTTGTAAGGAATCGAGCCGGACGCGGTCGAATTTCTCTTCCAGCGCTTTCAGCATCAGGTCTCCCCCTTCGCGAATCTGCGTGAGAAGACCGAATACAAGGTCGCGGAGTTGCGAGTTGTCGAACGTAGGGCGCTTTACGATTTCGGCCCATTGCGAACGGTCCGGATAAAGATAGGTCGTCATAAAATAATCTTCTCAATATTAAGTGCCAGAATGCCCTGGGCACCGACATTCTTGAGTTTGCCGACGAGGTCCCAAAGAACTTTCTCGGAGATAACCGTGTGGACCGAATGCCAGCCTTGGGTAGCCAGCGGAATCACTGTCGGCGAAGTCACACCGGGCAACATTTTGAGCACTTCGTCAAGCGAAGCGTCGGGCACGTTCATCATCACGTATTTCTTGTCTTCGGCATTGCGTACGGCATCGAAACGGAAGAGCAGTTCGTCGAGAGTCTCGAGTTTTTCGGAGTCGAGAGCGTTGTTGGCAATGAGCACCGCCTGACTCTCCATCACGCATTCCACTTCCTTCAAGCGGTTGGAAACAAGTGTCGAACCGGAACTTACGATGTCGAAGATACCGTCGCCGAGACCAATGTTGGGTGAAATCTCCACCGAACCCATGATGACGTGGATGTCGGCTTGGATGCCTTTCTCGTCGAGAAAAGCTCGCAGTATGTTGGGATAGCTTGTGGCGATGGTCTTGCCGTTGAACCATTCGAGACCGGGATAATCAATCAATGCGGGAATCGCAAGCGAGAGACGGCATTTGGAGAATCCCAGTTCCTTCACAATGCGGGCATCTTTGCCGCGTTCGCTCAACTCGTTGAGACCCACGATGCCGATGTCGGCCACACCGTTGGCCACACATTCGGGAATATCGTCGTCGCGGAGATAAAGTACCTCCAACGGAAAATTGCTCGAGGGAATGAGGAGCGTACGCTTGGCGTTGCTCAGTTTGATGCCCGACTCCTTAAGCAGGTCCATACAGTCTTCGAAGAGACGGCCCTTGCTTTGAATAGCGATACGTAACATATTCTGTTTTCTTTATTTTTTCTTCATTGTTTGTCGTATGTATGACGGCAAAGATAGCGCAAATTTCTTTAAAATACAAACTTTTGGCTGAAAAAAAGCCGCAGAACTGACAAAAAGACACCAACTTGTATAATATTGCGTAAAATATTCCCCAAAATATTTGGTTTTGTCAACTAAAGTCGCTATCTTTGTAGCATGAAATCGAACAAATTTTCACACTCCCGTATCCCCCGCCCGGACGTTCGCCCCAAGAAAAATCTTGGCCAGCATTTTCTCACGGACATGAGCATCGCACAGCGTATCGCCGACACGCTCGAGGTCCAACCCGGGCTGCCCGTTCTTGAAGTCGGACCGGGTATGGGGGTGCTGACCCAATACCTTTTAAATAAAGACCTTCGTGTAGTCGAACTGGACAGCGAGTCGGTGTCCTACCTGCGGCTGCACTACCCCTCTTCGCTCGACGGACGCATCATTGAGGCAGATTTCCTCAAGATGGACCTGCACCAACTTTTCGACGGACGCCCGTTTGCGCTGATAGGCAACTATCCCTACAACATCTCGTCGCAAATCTTCTTCCGCGTGGTCGATTGCAAAGACCTGATTCCGCTCTGTTCGGGAATGATTCAGAAAGAAGTGGCCCTCCGCCTGGCTGCCCGTCCGGGAAGCAAAGATTATGGCATTCTCACGGTACTCATTCAGGTGTGGTACGATGTGGAGTATCTCTTCACGGTGGGCAACGAAGTCTTCAACCCTCCCCCGAAGGTCCAGAGTGCCGTGATTCGTCTGCGCCGCAATAATCGTACAGAACTTCCCTGCGAAGAAAAAGATTTCCGCACGCTGGTGAAGAATGCTTTCTCGATGCGCCGCAAAACCCTTCGCAATGCGCTCCGTTCGCTCATCGGCGAATGGTGTCCCCGCGAAGCCGACACGATTCTTGCCGAACCGCTTTTCGACCTTCGCGCCGAACAACTTTCCCTTCAGCAGTTCATTGATTTAACCGTTCGTTTGCGTTCATGATACCTCAGGAAACCGTACAGAAAATACTTGACACAGCCCAAATCTACGACATCGTGTCGGAGTTTGTCTCCCTGCGCCGTCGCGGGCAGAACTATGTGGGACTTTGTCCCTTCCACAACGAAAAGACACCCTCCTTCTCCGTGTCGCCCTCCCGCAATATCTGCCATTGTTTCTCTTGCGGAAAGGGTGGTTCTCCCGTAGGCTTCCTGATGGAACACGAACAGATGACCTATCCCGAAGCCCTCCGCTGGCTGGCCAAACGATATAACATAGAGGTCCGCGAACGGGAACTGACTCCCGAAGAACAGGCTGCCCAAACAGCCCGAGAAGGAATGCTCTTGGTCAACGACTGGGCTCGCAAAACATGGGAGAACGACCTGTGGAATACCGAAGAAGGCCGCAACTACGGCATCACCTACTTTCTGGGACACCGCAAACTGCAGGAGGCCACCGTCCGGCGTTTCCATCTCGGCTATTCTCTCAAGGACAAATTCGAATTCGGCACACGCGCCCTTGCGGCAGGCCATCCTCGCGAACATCTTCTCTCTACGGGGCTCTGCTACGGCGACCCGGGACAGCGACCCGTCAACCGGTTCCGCGGACGAGCCATCTTCCCCTATCTCAACCTTTCGGGACAGGTGGTCGCCTTTGGCGGACGTATTCTCGACAAGGTCGATCATGCGGCCATGAAGTATGTCAACTCGCCCGAATCGGAGATTTACCGCAAGAGCAATATGCTCTACGGCATCTATGAAGCCAAACAGGCCATCGCCAAAAAGGACAAAGTGTTTCTCGTCGAAGGCTATTTCGACGTGATTTCCATGGCTCAGTCCGGATTCGAGAATGTGGTCGCTTCGTCGGGCACTTCGCTCACGACGGGACAGATTCAGATGATAGCCCGTTTCACCCGCAATATCACCGTTCTCTATGATGGCGATTCTGCCGGAATCAAGGCGTCCCTGCGAGGCATCGACATGTTGCTGCTCGAAGGAATGAACGTCAAAGTGCTCCTCCTCCCCGAGGGCGAAGACCCCGACAGTTTTGCACGTTCTCATTCGTCTTCCGAACTCGAGGAATATATCCGTCTGCACGAGCAGGATTTCATCCGCTTCAAGACCGATTTGCTGATGAAGGATGCCGAAAACGACCCCCTCAAGAAGTCGCAGGTCATCCAGAACATTCTCCAGAGCATAGCGCTCATTCCCGACTCCATCACTTCGGCGGTCTATATCCGCGAGACATCCCAGCAGGTTCATCTCTCCGAACAACAGCTCACCGACTATCTCAATCGTCTGCGCGAGAAGAATTATGCAGCCGAATTGCGACGTCAGGAGGCCGAACGGCATCGTGCCGAGGCACGGGCTGCCCTCGAAGCCAAACAGGCCGAAGAAGCCGCCTCCGGAGCGGTGACGGCAGGCGACAAAGGCTCGGTGTCTGACGCGAAATCGGCTTCCGGCGCATCCGCTGAAACAGCTCCTTCGCCCGACCTCTCCCCCGCTCATTCCGAGACTTCCATTCCTTCACACAAACCCTCTGCGCCTTTGGTTCATCCGACCCTTCTCACCGACCAATACGAACGGAACGTGCTGCGTTACATCGTCCGCAACGGAGGCGACACTTTCATAGTGAATTTCACCGATGGAAACGGCACCCAGCAGAGCGAAGAATGGAGAGTCATCGACTTTATCGGCAACGAGTTGATGTCCGGCGAAGTGACCTACGAGTTCCGTCATCCGCTCTATGCCCGGATGTATCAGATGGCTCTCGATGCCACCGAGGACCAGCAGAAACCCTTCGACGGCATTTCGTTCTTTGTCAATCAGCCAGACCCCGAAATTTCGCAGACGGCGCTCAGTCTGGCCGAAGACCGTTACGAAGGACTGGCTTTCGTCGAGAATCGCGAAGACCTCTCCTTCCTCGTGCCGCGGGCCATCATGGAGCTGAAAAGGGCGGTTGTGCGCGAACAAATCAATCAGCTCCAAGGCGCTTTGCGCACTCAAGGAGCTGATTTCAGGACCATCATGGCCGAGTATAACCGTTTGACGATGCTTAAGAAAACGTTCGACAAAATCATCGGCGAACGCATCGTCTCCAACTAATTGAGTTCGAAGGATTTGGGAGCAGGAAGTTCAAATCGCATCTGCCTGCGTGTGACGGGATGAATAAACTGCAACACATTGTTGTGGAGCATCAAACGTCCCCAGGGGTTCGTTTTGGCTTCATATTTCCGGTCGCCTGCCACCGGATGCCCCATTTCGCTCATGTGAACACGGATTTGATTCTTCCGTCCGGTCAGGATTTCGATGTCCAAAAGTGCATAATTCCCTTTCGTTTTCACCGTTTTCCATCGCGTCACAGCCAGTTTTCCCTCCTCGGGATTGTCGGTCGAATAGACACGATAAGCGTTGTTTTCGGCCAGATATGAGGCACATTCGCCCTCTTCCTTCTCGGGAATTCCTTCCACGACAGCCAAATACCGGCGTTCCACAACGTAGGTGCTCCATGCGTCTCTCAGTACGTTCATCGTCTCCCGTGTTTTGGCAAAAATCAGGATGCCCGACGTATATTGGTCCAGACGGTGAACGATGTAGGCGTGTCCGTGTCCGTAGCATCGCTGTATGTAGCGTTCCACAATTCCCTGACACGTATATTCTCTGTTGTTCGGAACCCCCACCGAGAGCAGTCCGCTCTTCTTCTCGACCACTATCAGGTCGTCGTCTTCGTGGAGCAGGGTCACCATGCGGTTTTGGAATGTCACGTATGGACGTGTGTAATTCACCGTCAACACATCGCCGGGAGCTATCGGGGCGTTATACTGTGTTGTCGGCACTCCGTTAATCATGCAGTGCTGTCGTTTCAGGTACATCTTGATGGTCGTGTTCGAACGTCCGGCCATCACCTTGTTCAGGAAAGCAAGCAGGTGGGTTTGTTCTTCCGACACGTACTCTTCCGTATGATCCGGTTGGTAAGATTTTCGATTCTTGTACATTATCTTGGAAACTTGAAATTTGGAACTTGGAACTTGAAACTTGGAACTTGAAAATGCTAATGGGGCAAAAACATGGCTCGAAAAACACTTTTTGGGCATGTTTTATGGAATTTTCGGGGCAAAGATAAGTATTTTTTTCGAAATATTTGGAAATTTGCGAAAAAAAATGTATTTTTGCAGCAAGTTTTTCACGAAGCATAACCAAAACTATGGATCTACTCAAAAGAAGAATGCATAAAGAGGGCGACTCCACCGTCATGGCTGTGGCCAGCGGTGTGGTCCTGATTGGTGTATTGTTGTATTACTGGCAGGCTCCCTTGTGGCTCCAGCTCGTATTCATGGTACCCCTTTTTGTAGTGTTTCTCATCATCCTCAACTTCTTCCGTTATCCCGAACGTCACTTCCCGGGTGACCGTCTCCACGATGTCATTGCCCCGAGCGACGGTACCATAGTCACCATTGAGGAAGTCTATGAGCCTGAGTACTTCCAGGATCATCGCATCCAGATTTCCATCTTCATGTCGCTCACCAATGTCCACGCCCAGTGGAATCCGCTTGCCGGCGAAGTGCTACGTGCCGAACATGAAGACGGACGTTTCAAGAAAGCTTATCTCCCCAAGTCGAGCATCGAGAACGAACGTTCCACCATTGTCATCAAGAGCGATGCAGGGCCCGTCATCCTCATGCGTCAAATTGCAGGTGCTGTCGCCCGGCGAATTGTCACCTATGTCGTGGCCGGAGAACGTATCGACATCGACGGCGAACTCGGCTTTATCAAATTCGGCTCACGCATCGACCTCTTTCTCCCCCTCGATGCCAAAATTAACGTTAAAATGGGCGAAGCCGTGAAAGGAAACATCACGACCGTCGCAAAAATCTGAAATGAAACTTGTCAATCTTCCCAATATTATCACCTGCGGAAATGTTGTTTGCGGGTGTTTTTCACTTTATTTCGCCTCTCAGGGCGATTTGTCGATGGCCTCTCTGTTCATCGTGCTCGCTGCTGTCTTCGACTTCTTCGACGGAATGACCGCACGTGCCCTCGGCATCTCAGGTCCTATCGGCAAGGAACTCGATTCTCTCGCCGATATGGTCAGCTTCGGCGTCGCTCCCGCCGTTTTGGCCTATCGTTCTGCCCTGCTGCTCAATACGGCTCCGGGTCACAATGCCTTCCTCTTCGGCTGGTCGATGCTCATCGCCGCCTTTTCGGCGCTCCGTTTGGCCAAATTCAATTGCGACGAACGCCAAAGCCTCTCCTTCATCGGACTCCCCACTCCGGCCAATGCCCTCTTCTGGATAGGCATCGCAAGTCTCTCTGGCAGTGATGCCGTGCTGTCGTTTGCAGCCCAGAACCAGACGATAATGGGTATCGCATGGGCTGTTCTTGTGGCCGTCATGAGCGTGCTGCTCATCTGCGAACTCCCCATGTTCAGCCTCAAAATCAAGCCGGGCCACATGTCGTGGAACGAAAACAAAACCCGCTATACGTTCCTCCCCATCGCTGTCGTGCTCATCACACTCTCCGTCATTTACGGACAGGCAACCGCCAGCCTGGCTTTTGTCATTCTGCTCTACATCCTTTTCAGCCTCTTTGATTTTCTCTCTGCGCGCAAGAGCCTATGATTTATCTCTTTGGGTGTCTTCCCGTACTTCTGATTCTCTTGGTCATGATGGTTTTTGCCGTCTTCGGCCGTACCATTGAAATGCTGGGAGCCACAGCGGTCTGGCTTTGGGATTCGTTCACCAATCTCTTCCGCTCTGCCGACCGTCAGAAACGTACGGTCAATCCCTGGACGGGAGTTTCCAACTTCGACCCGCTCAGAAACCATACCGCAGCTTCGTCGGCTTCGGCTTCTTCCGCCTCTTCGCGCGGCACCAAGATTTATGCGCCCGGAGACGGCGAATACATCGACTACGAAGAACTGTAACCTGAAACTTGAAACTCTGAACTTGAAACTCTGAACTTGAAACTCTGAACTTGAAACTCTGAACTTGAAACTCT
>CALBPV010000021.1 GCA_937899265.1 uncultured Bacteroidales bacterium | reverse complement strand
CAATGATTTTTGGTGCAAAGATAAGCTTTTTTTTCCAATTCTCCAAATCTTTGCCCTTTTTTTTGCTTCTCGTTACAAATATTGGACTGAAATCTGAAATCAATAAAAAACGGGAAGCTGTTCAGGACTTTCGTTTTCGCCCTTACTGAGATTCCCGGAAGGATGCGGGACACGTCCCGCCGATTTGCCGCATCGCGCACCTTGGAGGGGGGGATGCGGACAGGACAGAATCTCCGGTTTCTCCTTAGTGCCATGTGCCGCCCCGGAGAAGCTGGAGCGCCAAGCGCAAGCCGAGGTTGTTGTTGCGGTTCGTCGGCGTATTCCTGTTGCGATTAGCCACGCGGCAGTTCCTGGCGTTGTTGTTCCAACTGCCACCCCGGTTCACGCGATTGGAGCCGGACGCTTTGGAGATTCTCCTTTCTTTATTAATATACTCTGTCGGAGGGGCAGGCTGTCGGCCTTCCCGATGTATGAATAGAGAGACACTATCCTGTTCCGGCAAATGCTCTCGCTTATATATCCGTCTTCATAAAGCTTTTCCACCATGGCCAAATGGCGACGGAAACGGCGGCGTGACTCCAACTGTAGATGCAGGCGCGCGGGGAAAACCACATATCCCAAGAAGGGGACACCTGAGCATGTGCGGTTCATGACCGGCTCGTGCAGGTCCAGACGCAACACATCGGAGAGGAAATTCCTGTAGGACGTGACCACAGCCTTCAGCCCTTTCCTGTCATCACCGAACAGAAGGAGGTCATCCATATATCTCACCGCAGCCGGCACATGCCACTGTTCGTGAAGGCGGTGGTCGGCAGCGGCCAGGTAGTGGTTGGCAAAATACTGGCTGGTCAGGTTCCCGATGGGGAGGCCACGCCCGGGACTCGCCTCATAGCCCTCCACCAGCTGCTCCCACAGCCGCAGCAAAATGCGATCCTTGAAGAGTGACGAAAGCTGCTGCATGAGCACTCCGTGGTCGATGGAATCGAAAAAACGGCGCACATCCAATTTCACGAACCATTCATACCTCCGGGCAAAACTCCGGGCACGCTCCAGCGCGGCATACGTACCCTTGTTCGGACGACTGGCATAACTGTCACAGACCTGATAGGCATCGAACACAGGATGGCAGATTCTCATCATGGCATGCATGGCCACACGATCCCTGAAGGGTGCTGCGCATATCTGTCGCGGCTTGCGGTCGAAGACCATAAACCTACGATACTCCCCGAAGCAATACGTGCCGTCGGCCAATTCGCGTGCCATACTTGCCAGCTCTTCCGGCAGATGACACCTAAATGCGATGACCTCCTCTCTGGCGGATTTTCCACGGGCTGCACGGAGGAAGGCCTCCCGCAGATTGTCAGAATGGACAATTCTCGCCATCAGGTTCCCCACCCTCTTCATTGTCAACTCTCAAGAGTTCGCCACCGTACTGTTCTGCTCTCTTCTCGCCGACCCCGCTGACCGAGGCGATGGCTTTCACCGTCAGCGGAGGCTCCAGTTGCGCTATTGACACAAGCTCGGCATTGGTGAAAACGTGGAAGGCTGCGATGGCATCGCGACGAGCCATCTCGCGGCGTATTGCCGCCAGTTTCTCATAGCGCACCTTCAGTTCTGGTGAGAGGTCCTTGGCGGGATCTTCGCGGTTGCGCCTTGCAGGTGAAGCACCGTCGGACAATTGGCCGTCGATGAACGACACCAAGAGCATCCAAGCGCTCTGCCGCTGGTCATAGGCCGACTGCACATCCAAAATACGGTGCCCCCTGAGGAAACTGTTCAATTCGCGCTCGGCGGCCTCGTCGGCGGAGGCCAGTGTAAATCGTCTGTATTGCATTTTGCGGCGCGCGGCTTTGTTGCCGCGCTTTGTTTTGTGTCGCCGGTCTGCCTTGCATGGGGCTTAACGCTCCCATGCATTGCAGTCCGGCTCGGGTTCTTTTTTATTTTCTTTTTATTGAAGGAGAAACTAGAGCGCCAAGCGCACGCCGAGGAAGTTGAGGCGGTACGCCGGCGTATACCTGCCGCGATAAGCCACGCGGCAGTACCTGGCGTCGCGGTACCAACTGCCACCCCGGATCACGCGACTGGAGCCGGACGAGGGTCCCGTGGGATTCGTCTGGGAGCCACTGCTGTAGCTGCCATACCAGTCTTGACACCACTCCCAAACGTTGCCGCTCATGTCGTAGAGGCCGAGTTCGTTGGGGGTCTTTCCCTTCACCGGATGCGTTTTGCTGCCGCTGTTGTCGGTGTACCACGCCACGTTGGCTATGGCATTGCTGCCCGAATACTTCGCACCGGTGCTGCGGTTGCCGCCCCGGGCTGCAAACTCCCATTCCGCCTCGGTGGGCAGACGGAACCGCTTGCCCGTCAAGCGGTTCAGCTCGCGGATAAAGTCCTGGCAGTCGTTCCATGAAACTTGTTCAACCGGGAGATTCGCTCCTTTGAAACGGGACGGGTTATTCCCCATCACGGCTTCCCAAAGAGCCTGCGTCACTTCAGTTTCACCGATATAATAACCGCTCAACGTGACGCTGTGAACAGGCTGTTCGTCGCTGTCAGCTTCGGAGTCGGACGAACCCATCCGGAACGTGCCGCCCTCCACGCGCACCATCTTGAAGGTGACACCGTTGACGGTGAAGGTGCCGTTGTTGGAGGCAGAGCTGCTGTTGCTCTGCGTGGCGACGGTGTTGCCGGCTGTCGGTGTTTCTGCCGGCTTGGCCTTCAGGGTGAGATTGGTTTCGGTGGTTGCATCCTCCTTCACCGTCACGGTCTGCTTCGTCTCTGCATAGCCATCCCGGCGGAGGGTCAGCGCATGAGAGCCGGTAGCGAGGTCCGGGACGAGGAGCGGTGTCGTGCCCCGCTCCTTGCCGTCGATAAGCACCGTGGCACCGGACGGGTCGGACTTGACCGAAAGCTTGCCCGTGAGAGGCGTGGGAGCCGAGAGGGTGACCGTGCGCGACCGACCGGCCTCCACCACAAGGGTCTCCGTCGTGGTGCGGCAGTTCGCCTGACGGCACTCCACCCGGTAGCTGCCGGCAGGGAGTGTGCCCTTCCATGTGCGGCGACCCTTCCGCTCGTTGTCGATGTAGATATCCGCATCGCTGTCCACCTTCAGGGTAATCTCGGCTGTGCGGGGGAGTGCCGGGACTGAGGGCATTGTTTCCTCTTCCACCGCTGCGGTATCTTCCACAATTATGCCCTCATCCGCCACGATGGAGTCCTCCATCCATACGTCGTCTGCAATGTCTGGTGCTTCCGTCCCTCCTCCCGACAGGAGATTGAACAGCAGGATGCCTACCGCAACGATTCCGAAGGCGACACCGGCGATGGCATACCATTTGTGCGACGGGCCGGACGAGGATGTGGGAGAGGACAAGAGTTGCCGAATCGCTGCAATGCTCTGCGGGCGGCGGCTTCTCTCGGGTTCCATCATTGCGCGTATCAGTTGCTGGGTCTTGCGGCTCACTCCCTGCGGGAACTGCAGCGTGGAGGGACTCACGGTGACCGGATCGATGCCCGTGAGGAGATTGTAGAGTGTGGCGCCCAAGGCGTAGATGTCGGTCCACGGACCGATGGCATCCATGTTCTGGTTCACCTGCTCCGTTGGTGCGTAGCCCGGCGTGTAGCACAGGATGTTGCTGGTGCCCGTGTAACGGCCCGACTGGCCTACCTGTTTGCTGGCCCCGAAGTCGATGATGACCACGTTGCCTTCCCTGTCTATCATCACGTTGTCCGGCTTCAAGTCGAGGTGCCATATTTGCTTGGAATGCACTTCCTCCAGGCCGTCGAGCAGTTGGTCGAGAATATAGAGCGTCTGTTCCTCGGTGAGGGGATGTCCCTGCCGACTCATGTAGTCGGAAAGGGATTCTCCTTTCACGAAATCCATCACGTAATAGACCGTGCTGTTCTCCTCGAACATGTCGTGCACGTGCACCAAATGCGAGCTCTTCAAACCGTAGAGCCGCTGCGCTTCTTTCTTGAACTTCTCGCGCTGTATTTCTATCTTTTCGGGATCAACGGCCGGACTGACGGATATGCCGACTCCGCCCGTACGGTAGCAGATGTTGCGAAGAAAAAATTCCTTCATGGCAAAACGGACCTGCATGCCCGTGTTCTCCACGATGTAGGTGTTGCCGAAATTGCCGGACGAGAGGTACCGCACCACGCGATACTTGCCGCCCTGAAGCGTTGCGCCCTGGGGTAGCAACTGACGAAGGTCGATGTCTGGATTTGCCATAGTTGTTTATCCTATAATCTTATGTTCTGTAATGTTTTCTTGAGTTCTGTCATTTTTCCGCAGCATAGCCGACTCTGCGTTCTATACATACAGCGTGCACTCTTTTTGCTGTCGGGACTCCATATTCTGCACACATTGGGAACCTTTGACCTTTGACCTTAGACCTTTGACCTTTGACCTTAGACCTTCGGCCTTCGACCTTAGACCTTTGACCTTCAACCTTCGACCTTTGACCTTAGACCTTTGACCTTAGACCTTCGGAGTCCGCTCCGTCGGATTTGCAATCCGACGGCCGCACCGAATATAAGCATTTGTAATGCGTAGAAAAAAACTTCCGCTCCATCGGCTTTCCTTCTCCCTTCCCTTTAGGGAGGGGCTGGGGGTAGGCTGACCTTAGACCTTCGACCTTTGACCTTCAACCTTCGGAGTCACTTCACCTGCACGACTTTCCACCGGTCGATGGTGCGGCGGTCCTCGCTGATGTTCAGCCCTACGGCCCAGACGGGGCG
>CALBPV010000020.1 GCA_937899265.1 uncultured Bacteroidales bacterium | reverse complement strand
CATGCCCTCGAACGCTTCTTCGATGATTTTTGCCGTGAAATCGGCTGCGGATCTTACAGAATAGAGACAACGGCGTGCAGCAGTATTCTGCATCATGACAGCTCCGTTTTTGTCGTCGGCATTGCTGAGGGCAAAGGCCTTGGCCGGGAGCATGTCGAAGAAAGATTTCTTGGCCTTCAGATAATTTTCGACCGTCTTGTGGTAGTCCATGTGGTCGCGCGTGAGGTTGGTGAAGATGCCTCCGTCGAAGTCGAGACCGGCGATGCGTTTCTGGTCGGCGCTGTGGGAAGACACTTCCATAAAGGCATAGCTGCATCCTTCTTCCACCATCTGACGCAGGAGGTCGTTGAGCTCAAGCGGATCGGGTGTGGTATGGGTGGCAGGCACCTCGCGGTCAATCACATAATTGCAAACGGTAGAAAGAAGACCGCAGGGATAACCCAGAGACGTAAAGAGTCGGTAGAGCAGCGTGGCAATGGTCGTTTTGCCGTTGGTGCCGGTGACGCCTACAAGGGTGAGCTGTTCGCTGGGATAACCGTTCCAGGCGGCAGCCATGACAGCAAGGGCATGGTTGCTGTCGGTGACTTGTAGGTAGGTAACGTCCGGTGTGATGTCGGTCGGCAAGGTTTCGCACACAACGGTCGAGGCTCCCTGACCCACAACCTGCGGGATGAAGGTGTGTCCGTCAACTGTGGTGCCGCGTACGGCTACAAACAAGTCGCCGCGCCCGGCTTTGCGGCTGTCCTGAACGAGGGCGTGGATATCTTTGTCCAAATCTGCGGAACCGGCGACTTTGTAGTCGAGACGTTCCAAAAGAGTTTTTAATTTCATATTCAATTTTTAAGAGACAATTCGATGAAAGAACCTTTGACGATGGGTGACCCGGCGGGAACAGACTGGCGGGTGACCTGTCCGATGCCGGACATTGTGACTCGTAATCCGCGACTTTCGAGGGCATAGAGGGCATCTTCGGCACCCATGCCGACCACGTTGGGGACAACGCTTTCGCTTCCGGTGAACTCACTGGGTGTGAAATGGAGCGAGTCAAGACCGAGTTTCGAGAGCAGGTATTTCGTGTCTTCTTGCGGACCGCGTTTCACGACAGGGAACCGTCGGTGGAGTGTGTCGGGAGAAATCTCGTTGAGGGTTTTCTCACAGTGGAGTGCATAAATCTCCTCTGCAAACTGCCGGAATACGGGACCGGCCATGTAGCCGCCGCCGGGACGGCCTCCGTAGGGGGGACGTACGTCGATGACGACTATCATCGAGTATTGCGGTTCTTCGAAGGGAAAGAATCCGACGAAAGAAACGTAGTGACCGTTGCTGTAGTCGTAGTTGCCGTTATGGTAGCGTTGGGCGGTGCCTGTCTTGCCGGCTATGTTTACCCGCTTGGAATTGATGGATTTGGCTGTGCCGTGTTCGACAACGCCGCGCAGGGCATGGCGCACTGCTTCAAGCGTTTGGGCCGAGCAAATGGACTTGTTGACCACTTCAGGTTTGCGTTCGTAAAGCACGTCGCCGTCCTTTTCCACCATGCGTACGATGTAAGGACGCATCAGTTTGCCGCCGTTGGCGATGGCGTTGTAGAAATTGAGCATGTAGAGACCCGGGATGCGGTTTTCGTAGCCGTAGGAAATCTGTCCGAGAGAAACTTTGCTCCATGTGCGCTCTTTGGTGGAACGTTTGCGGGGTGCCTGGGCTCCCGGGAAATCGCAATTGAGGCTCAGGTCGTTCATCATGCCTATCTTCTCGATTCCGGCCAGATAGGCATCGGGATCGCTCTCGTATGCTTGGCAAGTAAGTTTGGCCACACCGATATTGGACGATTGGACGATGGCCTCGTCGGCTGTGACGGTTCCTACGGGATGGTCGTCGCGGATATGTTTGCCATGACAGTTCCAGTCGGAGGGATTCTGTGCGGTATTGCCTGTGTTGACGATGGTTTCGGGCGTGATTTTGCCGTTGTCGAGCAACACCATGTAACTGACCGTTTTGAATGTGGAGCCCGGGTCGTAAAGATCCTCCACAAGGTGGTTGTGGTCTTCCGCAACAATGGAGTCGGTGCGATGGAGATTGGAGATGGCTTTGATTTGTCCCGTCTTGACATCCATGACAGCAGCCCAGCCGCCGGAAGCCTTGAGTTCGAGGATGCGTTTGGCGAGAGCTCTGTCGAGAATGTCCTGCATCTCGACATTGAGCGTCGTGTGGACATTGGCTCCGTTGACAGGTTCTTTCTCTACCACATCGACCATGCGGCGACGGATGCGTTGGCGGTATCCGAGACCGGGCTCTCCGCGGAGGAGGGAATCGTAGGCCAACTCGATGCCGCCTCTTCCCGAACCGATTCGTCCGGCAGTGTCTTTTCTTGCATAGACGCTGCCGATGGTACTTGCAGCCATCCTGGTGTCGCCGAAGGGGCGATAGCGATGGGCACGTTCGTCGCGGGTCAGACCGTTTTTGTAACGTTGTTTGTTGAAGTAGGGCATCTCGCGCAACTCTTTGTATTGGGTGTAGCCGAGAGCTCTGATGATGAGAAGGTGTCCGTTGCGTTTGGTGTAGCCTTGCTGGATGAAAGCACTCCACTGGGCGGCTGTGCGCTGTGGCGCATACTTGGCCAGGGTTTGGGAACCTTCTCCCGTCGGGGAGAAATACTTGTTGATGGTGTCCGCCGGGATGTTGATTTCGCCTTTTTCATTGGGGCGCGTCGTCGAGCGGAAGTCAAGGTAGATGTCGTATTCGGGGAGAGAACCCGCCAACATCTCGTCGTTGTCGGAGAAGATGAAACCCCGCACTTGGGGAATCTCCTGGTTGTTGCGATTGAGTTTCCCCACCAGTGCACGGTATTTGTCTCCGTCGCTCACCACCGTATGGAACGATTGGATAGCGATGCAGCAAATGTAGAGGAGGATGATTCCCAACACAACAGCAAAACGTTTGCCGAAACTCATAGATTAAAATTGTTGGAATTACACAAAAACTTCATTTGACTCTGATGGGCGGCTCGTCCGTCGCTTCGAGGGCGATGTCGCTTTGGAGTACTTTTTTTCGGATGATATCGGGCTTGTTCTTGCCGGTCAGTTCTCCCCAGCGGGCGATGGTGGTGTAGCGCACATCGTTGAGCTCTTCTTTGAGCTGGTTGAGATGGTAGAGCGAGGCTTCGCAGTTGTACCTCAATCCGATGTAGATCCAAGCGACCACAATCGTGATGAAAAGTTTGGCTGCGTGCTTGATGATGAATTCAAGCGACAGCAAACGGGGTGACTTCTCAGTGATGGGGTTATCGCTGGTGAGTGCCTGAGAGAATTTGTCAAGAAATGCCATGTAATTTACAGATTAACGCATTTAACGGTCGGTTGTTTTTTCGGCCACACGCAGTTTGGCAGAGCGGGCTCGCGGATTGGCCTCGATTTCCTCGTCGGAGGCGACGATGACTTTGCGGTTGACGGCTTCAAGCGGGGCTTCCACCCGTCCGTAGAAGTCTTTGACCACGGTGCCGTCGGCGTGACCCGAGCGGATGACGTTTTTGACGATTCGGTCTTCGAGGCTGTGGTAGGTCATGACCACAAGCCGTCCGCCGGGAGCCAACAGTTGGGTCGCTGCCGTAAGCATTTCCTCGAGGGCTTCCATCTCGTGGTTCACCTCGATGCGCAGCGCCTGAAACACTTGAGCGAGTTCTTTCTTCTCGTTCTTGGGGTTGATGAACGGGGAAACGGCGTTTTTGAGGTCCCCGGTGGTAGCAATGCTGCCCCGGGTTCTGCTTCTGACGATGGCGGCGCTCATCTTTCGGGCCTGACGCAGTTCTCCGTAAAGGGAGAGCACCCGTTCGAGGTCTGCTTCGGAGGCTGTGGCGATGAATTCGCCTGCCGTTTGACCGGCACGCGTGTTCATCCGCATATCAAGCGGAGCATCATAACGGAACGCAAAACCCCGTTCTGCATCGTCGAGATGGTGGCTCGATACGCCGAGGTCGGCAAGTATTCCATCCAAATGACCCACTTCATAATAGCGCATCCAGTTCTTGAGGTAGCGGAAATTGCTCCTGACGAAAGTGAACCGGGGGTCCTCTTCGCTGCCGGATTCCCGCTGAGTCTCTATCCAATGATGTTCTGCATCGGCATCTTGGTCGAACCCGTAAAGATGCCCGTCCTTCCCCAGCCGAGCGAGTATGGCTCTGCTGTGGCCTCCGCCCCCGAAAGTGACATCAGCATAGATGCCGTTTGGCCGAATGTTAAGTCCCTCCAAACATTCATGGAGCATGACCGGAACATGATACATCATTTAATCGCGCGTGAAAATATGCCCCAAAGATAGCGCTTTTTCTTCAATTGACCAAATTTTTTCAGAAAAAATAACGTTTCTGACCCAAAATTTTTCAGATATGTGTCTGTTTTGTCACTTAATCCGTTATTCAAAATGGTTTATTACATCATTAAACCGATTTTGGGGGCGGCTGTTTTTTCAGCTCTGTCGGATGCAGCGCGCATTCTTGGATGCAAGCATCTTTTTAGGTCGGGAAGGGTAAAATCGGAGGTCCCGGCGCAAAATTTTTCCAAAATTACATTGATAAATGTCTATATTTGTATAAAAAGCTGCCCAACAGATAAAAATTAATACCTTTTTTACCATTTTTAAAAATATTAACAAATTTTTAGCCATAATTATTTTGCCGTTTCGGAAAGAACCTTTATCTTTGTCCCGATTTTCGGTTCGGCTGTCCGTACGGTTCCCTTTCCGAAGACAGATTAACGGCAAATTCCTCTGAAATTATCCTGTTTTATATAAAATATAGACCTTTTCCTACTTTAATGGACAATCAGCTATTCAGCATCACCAAACGTGATGGACAGAGCGTACGTTTCTCGCTCGACAAAATCATGAATGCTATCATCAAGGCATTCCAGTCAGTTGACCAACCTGTAGATCTCTCTGCACTCTCGAAAGTGTTGAGCCATCTCGACATCCATGAGAACATTACGGTCGAGGAAATCCAGAATCAGGTTGAAACGGCGCTCATGGAGGAAGGCTACTACAAGGTGGCCAAGTCGTTTATGCTCTATCGTCAGGCACACACGGAAGACCGTGAGACCTTGGAGCGCATCAAATTCCTCTCGGACTATTGTGCCGAAGGCAATGCTGCCACCGGTTCCAAGTACGATGCGAATGCCAACGTTGAGCACAAGAACATTGCAACGCTGATAGGCGAACTCCCCAAAGGTTCTTTTATCCGTTTGAACCGACGTTTGTTGACAGACCGCATCAAAAAGATGTACGGCAAAGACATGGCCGACCGTTACATTGACTTACTCACACACCATTTTATATATAAGAACGACGAGACCAATCTGGCCAACTATTGTGCATCCATCACAATGTATCCCTGGCTCATCGGCGGCACGACTTCGATTGGAGGCAACTCCACGGCTCCCACCAACCTCAAGTCTTTCTGCGGCGGATTCATCAACATGGTCTTCATCGTTTCTTCGATGTTGGCCGGTGCCTGTGCCACCCCCGAGTTTCTGATGTATTTCAACTATTTCGTGGGCAAAGAGTACGGCAAGGATTATTGGAAAGACCCCGACAAGGTGGTTGACCTCTCGCTCAAGCAGCGCACGATAGACAAAGTGCTGACCGATTGTTTCGAGCAGATTGTTTATTCCATCAACCAGCCCACGGGAGCCAGAAATTTCCAGGCCGTGTTCTGGAACATTTCCTACTACGACCGTTACTATTTTGAGTCCATCTTCGGCGATTTCCGTTTCCCCGACGGAAGCAAGCCAGACTGGGAAGGTCTCTCATGGCTCCAGAAGCGTTTCATGAAATGGTTCAACAAGGAACGTACCAAGGCCGTTCTCACTTTCCCCGTTGAGACGATGGCTCTCCTCTCCAAGGACGGAGAACCCATGGACAAGGAGTGGG
>CALBPV010000019.1 GCA_937899265.1 uncultured Bacteroidales bacterium | reverse complement strand
TTCAGGTTTCAAGTTTCAGGTTTCAAGTTTCAGGTTTCAAGTTTCAGGTTTCAAGAGATTCAACCATTAACCATGAACCATGAACCATGAACCGAAAGAGGTTTCAGGTTGCAAGTTTCGAGTTTCAGGTTTCAAGTTTCAGGTTTCCAATGGGGCTAATTTTGCCTTTGACCTTTGACCTTTGACCTTTGACCTTAGACTTTAGACTTTAGACCGTCCTTCAGGACGTAGAGACCTTTGACCGTCCTTTAGGACGTTGACTATTCAATCAAATCAGACATGAGAATCCCGCTACTCCGGCTGTTGCTGTTCCTCCCTTGGACACTGGCCACCGTCTCCCCGGCGCAGGAGACCTACTATATCACCCACGGCACTGTAAGGGATGCCGACACCCGCGAACGTCTCTCTTCGGTCGATGTGAGAGACACGGTGGAGCGTGTGTCCACGGTGACCAATCCCGATGGCAGTTTCATCCTCAAGACGCGCCGTCGTCCCCGGGCTCTACGTTTCTCGCACGTGGGATATGCCCCCTTCACGCCGGACAGCAGTGCCTTGGGGAAACAACCTCTGCACGTTCAACTCAGGCGACAGGCCGTAGGGCTGCCAGAGGTGACGGTGCTCATGCAGGATCCCCGGGACCTGATACGTCAGGCCATCGCCAAGATTCCCGAGAACTATGCCTCCCGTTCGGAGCTGCTCAAAGGATTCTACCGCGAGACCACACAACGCAGGCACAAGTTCATCTATGTAGCCGAGGCGCTGACGGAACTCTATAAGAACAGCTACCGAAAACCCTCGGCACGGGATGCTGTGGCCATCACCAAAGCCCGCCGCATCATCTCGACCCACGCCGGCGACACGCTGGGCGCCAAGATGCAGGGCGGTCCCTCCTTGGCCGTACAGCTCGACCTGGTGAAGCACTTTGAGGACCTGCTCTCCGAGCCGATGCTGGCCAACTACCGCCTCACGATGGAGATGCCGGAGATGACCGACGGACATCAACAGTTGGTGGTGGCGATGGAGCCGACGCCACAAGCGTCGGAAGCCTACTACCACGCCCGCATATACATCGACGCCCAAACGCTGGCTTTCACCCGTTTCGAACTCTCGCTCGACATGAGCGACCGAAACAAGGCTACGGAGGTGATGTTGCTGCGCAAACCTCGGGGCGTGAGGTTCAAACCGTTGGAAATGACCCTCACGGCCGCCTACGGCACAGAGGATGATGTGACGCGCCTACGCTACGTGAAGAGCCACTCGCGTTTTCAATGCGACTGGAAACGAAGGCTGTTCCACTCGACCTACGACGTAATCTCCGAAATGGCTGTCACGGGCCGCTACCCCGACAACGAGGTGCATCCCATCGCCCGACGGGATGCTTTCCCGAAGTCGTCATCGCTCTATGACAAAGCGGAACACTTCGAGTCGCCCGACTTCTGGGGGTCGGAAAACATCATCGCGCCCTCAGAAAGCCTGGAGAAAGGCATCGACCGCCTGAAACGCCAGCAACGGCCCCCTCAACGTCCGCCCTTCGACGCAGAAAACCCACTGGTGCACGACCCCGTATTGGCGCGCTGCGACAGCACCTTCTACCTCTTTGCCACCGGCTACCTCATCGACCGTCTGGCCTCGCGGGACTTGAAGACGTGGACCGTGCTCCCGCCTGTGATGGATGCCACTCCGCAATGGGCGATGGATTCCGTGCCGGGCTACCAAGGCCACACCTGGGCTCCCGACATACAACGTGTGGGTGACACGTGGTATCTCTACTACAGCTGTTCCACGTTTGGGAAAAACACGTCGGCCATAGGTCTGATGACCAACCGCACGCTCAACCCCGAGTCACCGCTCTACCGGTGGGAAGACCAGGGAGTCGTAATCAAAAGCACGCCGGGTCGCACGTTCTGGAATGCCATCGACCCTTGTATGGCTCTCGATGACGAAGGCAACGCTTGGCTCACGTGGGGTTCATTCTGGGACGGCATCCAGCTGGTGAAGTTGTCTAAAGACATGAAAACACCCGTAGGCACGCCGCGCACCATAGCCCGCCGCCGACACAAAGACCATGTCACCGATGGCCTCTCAGCCGAAGACCGGGCTCGTGTGAAAGAAGCTCCCGAGGCCGGTGCCAATGCCATCGAAGCCCCGTTCCTCATCCACAGGGACGGCTGGTACTATCTCTTCGTCTCGTGGGACTACTGCTGCAAGGGAGCCAACAGCAACTACAAGACCGTCGTGGGACGTTCGCGCAGCATCGCCGGCCCCTATCTCGACCGCAACGGCAAGGACATGAGCGAAGGTGGCGGAGAACCGGTAGCCGGTCCCTCGCCCTCGTATTACGGCATCGGACATTGTTCCGCATATAAATTTGACGGACAATGGTACTTCATGGCTCACGGCTATTCCACCGCCGACGGCGGAATGTCGCGTCTGGTGTTGCGCCCCATGCATTTCGATGCAGAGGGCTGGCCCGTGGTGGAGTTTTAATAGACCGCCCGGGCTATCTGGCCGATGAGTTCGCCGGCATTCATGCTGTAGAAATGGATGGACGGCACACCGGCCGCTTTCAACTCACGACACTGTTCGATGGCCCACTCCACCCCTACGGCTTTGACATCGTCGTTGGTCTTGCAACGCGACAATTCGGCTACCAAGGGCTCGGGGAAGTCAATGTGGAAAGTCTTGGGCAAGGTCGTGAGATGACGCAAGGTGGCGAGAGGCTTGATGCCCGGCACAATGGGCACTTTGATGCCGATATTCCGACAACGCTGTACGAAATCGAAGTACTTGGCATTGTCGAAAAACATCTGTGTGACCACATAGCCGGCCCCGAGGTCGGTCTTCTGTTTCAGCATATCCAGGTCGATGTGTCCATTCATGGCTTCCTCGTGTTTTTCGGGGTAGCCCGCCACGCCGTAGGTGAAGACACTCTCCTCACCGTTGCCGCTGAAGAGATGATGCTCCGAACCGTCATGGAGTTGTCCGCTGTTGAACTGATTGACCTGACGGCAAAGCTCGGAAGCATGGGTCCACCCTCCTTCTTTGGCCACAAAACGGGGGTCGTTTTTGGCCTTGTCGCCACGCAGCAGAATGAGGTCGGTGATGCCCAGAAAAGCGAGGTCTATCAGCTCGTACTCGGTCTCCTGCCGGTTGTAACCCGAACAGATGAGATGGGGCACGGGTGTGATGCCGTACTTGGCCTTGATGGCCGCAGCAATGGCCACCGTACCGGGACGGTGACGTTCCTCGACACGGATGAAGGTGTCGGGCGCTGTCTCCCGATATATCACCTCCGAACGATGGGTCGTGATGTTGATATAGGCGGGATTGAACTCGCGAAGGCGGTCAATGGTTTTGTATATTTGGTCGATGCTGTTTCCCTTGGGGGGAGGCAGCACCTCAAACGAAAAAGCTGTAGGATGTTCCGAAGCTAAAAATCCGGCTACTGACATATTCTGAATTTTGTTGTTATCTATAGTGAAACGGAGGCAATTCCCCAAGCGGGATTCCGAAGTGCAAAGATAGGAGAAAAAGTCGGGATGCCGGGCACACTGCGTAAGAAAATTCTGCAAAATGCGCCGTATTTGGAAAATTTCCTCTCCCTACAGACCGTCCCTGCGGCCTTATTCTGTTTTGACACCCCGAAAATCGCGTTCCCGGAGCCATTCGAGGAACGTGATGTCGCGGTCGAGGAATCCGGCTTCGCGCAGGTTGACCTGGAGGATTTCCGACAGCGAAAAGGTGTGGATTTCCTGCGTCAGACCCGAGGCAGACGAGACACCGAGTTCGTACTCGGTGGCGAGACACCGGATGAGATAGAGGCCGTCCTCGTTGTCGGCAGCATCCATCACCACCTCGCATCCGTCGATGGGATGCAGAGCTTTCTCATTCTGAGACTCGAAAAACTTCTTTTCGGCCAATGAGACACAAGTTTCGTTGATTTTCATATTTTCCTATTTAGATTTTCCTTTTACCTATTATATATATTAGAAGGTGTGGGAGAGCTGGAGCCAGAGATCGTGGCGGACGTTGCCCTCAATCCGCTGGAGACCGGAGCCGATGTGGTCGGTATCTTTGTATTCTGTGAGGGCGTATTTGGCTTCGAGCGTGAGGCGGAGGGGCAATTGCAACCTTCCGGTGGCCGAAAACCGCAAGCCTGTTCCCTGAAGCATCGGCACGAGGAATCCGTATCTCAGCGAGCGTTCGGACAGATAGAGCCGCGCATTGTAGTCGGGCGCTGCGAACCACGTTGCCTGCACTTCGGTCATCCATCCGTGACGTGCGGCATTCCACTGGACACTCCCCGACACAAGCCACGAAGCCGCGTAGCCGGCCTTTTGTTGCGAGTAGATGCGCGACCGCCAGATTCCCTTCACCCGCAAGGGCGACAATATCTGCCACAAGGCTGTAGCACTCACACTGTGGAGAACATATCGGAGGATGTCTTCCGTGTCGGTTGTGGATGCATCTGTTTTGGCCTTGAGTTTGGCTCTGTATTGGGCCGTGAGGCTCCACGTCTTGCGTTTATATGAAGCCTGGAGTCCCGCGTCCAATCCACCGGAGGGTTGTGGAATGTGATACTGCGGCTGAGTGAACTTGAACCAGTCTATCCACAGGCCGGCTGACCAATGACGCGAAATTTGTCCGTCCAGCTCCACAAAGAGACCCCGTTCGCCCTGCATGGCCCCCGATTCGGCAATGCCGCTTCCATCGACACTGCGGTAGTCGTTGGCGTACCAGCGTCCCTGGAGGGTTGTGGTCCAGTCTTCTCCCAAAGGCAAGGAGAATGCAGCCTGTGCGGCCAGGCCGCCTCCATCGTCAACGGCAGTTTCTCCCCTCGCCTTGACACCCCATCGCTGTGCTGCCCAATCGAGGGAGGCCGAGGTGAGGCTTCGTCCGCGGAAATAATTGCGGTTGTAGCGCTGCACACTGCGATACCAGAGGGGGTCGGTCACCAGCGTTCGCACATTGCCTCCCACCTCATACCAATCGCCGCGCCACGCAACGCGGGCTCCGCCTTGCCATAGGAGGACCTGCCGGGCATGTTCCACCTCGGCGTTGGTGCGGTGATAACCGTCGGTGTAGAGCGTACGCAAGGTATCCCGGGTCACACGTCCGTCGGCCTGAAGCACCGATGCAAAAGCCATCGCCCGAACCCGCCCCCAACGCCACTCGGCAGCCACACCTCTCATGTGGTTGTACTCGTCGGTCGAACTGTGGCCTGTCAGACGGTTGGGCCGACGGAAGAAGACCGCTTGCATCAACTGCTTGCCGAGGCTGAAGTTCTGATTCAGAATCAGTCCCGTGCCCAATACCACGCGATAGTCGCCCACCAGAATTTTGCAGTCGGCGTTTTTCTGCCACAGGGCGAAGCCGGTGAACGAACCGTTGCCCAGTCTCTCGCCGGCATCCTTGTCGGCCGTGAGGGTAGCCTTCCAGGAGCCGTAGGAGGCTTTCCAGCGCACGCTCTCATGAATCGGGTCTCCCAAATAGACTTTGTTGGCAAGGATGCGTTGCCGGGTACGATTGCGATAGCCGTCCCGCAAGGAAAGACAGGCATCGGCATGAATCATCACTTCCTGACGGTAACGTGCCGACGGCTCGTGGGTTTGGAACTCGAGATCTTCCAAAAGCCCCATATACTGCTGCATGCCTTCCTCTCCGAGCCGGTCAATGGTCTCGTCATCCAGTCGCGAGAGAATTTCGTCCTGCCATTCGGACAGGGAGTCGGCAGGCAACAACAGCGCCAGTATGAGCAAAAGGGTCATCGGTTCATCCACTTTAAGAATGGTTTCCACTCAAGGAACAGTCGGAACAGCATGGGCGGGAGGGTGAGAGCCATCACGAAAACGACACCCATGCCTATCAAGGTGATTTCCCCGAGACTGTGCATCGCGGGATGACGGGCAAAAACGAGGGCTCCCATGCCGGCCAACATGATGAAGGCCGAGAGACGTATGCTCCGCAGGTAGGAGGCCGATGTGGTGCTGCTGCCCGTCCTGTAGTCCCGCAACAGACCTTCGGTCACGAAGATGGTATAGTCATCGCCCTGACCGAATATGAAGGTTGCCAGTATGACATTCACGATGTTGAATTGAAGACCCAGCAGCTGCATAATGCCCAAAATCCAAATCCAGCCAATCACCATCGGCAAGAAAGCAATGAGCGCCACCTCCAGCCGACGGAACGAAAGCCACAGAAAGACAAACACAATGGCACCGCACACGAAACCTATCCAATTGAACGAGTCGGTGAGATTGGTGGCGATGCGGGCATTGAGCGAGGGCTGATCGAAAACACGCAGTCCCCCGGGAGAGGCTGCCCGGAGTGCCGTTTCCACGGACTCCACGCCGTCATCGGGCACCGTCACCTGGACGAGCAGGCGACCGTCCTTCACATATTGGGAGACGACCGTCTCGCGGAGGGGAGCAAAGTCATCTGCCCCGAGCAGGGGGAGCGGGTCGGTGAGCAGAGAACGGAAGCCCTCAAAGGCTTCGGTGGAGAATCCTGTCTCCTCCGCAATTTCCATCATGCGGTTCCATCCTTCTCCGAGGGTTCCGTCGGCTCCCACATATCCGGCTTCTTGCCAGAGGCGGTGCCAGGCTGACAAACGTCGTTGCTGTTCGTCCGCATCGGGCAGGAGGAGGGCGGGATTCCTGACGGCACTCACCCCTCCGGACGCACTGAGGCTGTCGAGGATTTGTTGCAGCCGCAGGGAGGTCGCAGCATTGTTGTCTTCCACAATGGCATAGACGGCCACCCCGCGGGCCTGGCCTTCCACAGCGGCCAGTCGCTGCATGTCTTCTCTCACCTCGGGGCGCATATAATTGATATGGGTGAAGTCGGCATCGAAGGCGGTGCGCGACGACAACCAACCGAAGACCACCGTACCTGCAATGAGAACGACCCACCCCAAACGCTGCTTCATCCCGAAGGGCTGCAGCAACGGACGCGCGGAACGCGGAAGGGGTTGCATCGACGGTTCGACGGCAGCCTCCGCCCCTGCGGAATGTTTCCCCGTCGGCATCTGGGGCAACCAGACGAGTGTGAAGAGAATCGTGCCCGCCAACATGAGGGCGGCAAAGAGACCCAAGTCGCGCAAGGCAGTGGCCGGCAGAGGAACGAGTGCCAGAAAAGCGCCCACCGTTGTGACGTTGCCTATCACCAAGGGAGCCGTCAGGTCGCGGAGCGTGCGGGACGGGTCGGGATGTTCCTGGAGATGACATTCGTAATGCAGCGGATAGTTGACCGCAATGCCGATGAGCATGGAGGCGATGCCCAACACGATGACCGACAGGGAATCAATGCGCCATCCCAATGTTCCCACGGCAAAGAGATAGCCGAAGCCTGTGGCCATCACGATGGACAGCATCGGACGAAGGGTCCTGAACCGGCGAATGAGCGCCGCCAGGATGAGCAGCGAGGCAATGGCCAGGGCCAACAGCGAATCGAGTTTGATGCGCCGGGCATTCTCCACCGCCACCAGCGGGGCGCCGACGGCGTGACACTCCACGTCAGGCATCACGGCGCGCAGGCTGTCCCCGGCGGCCTCCAGCAAGGCTGCCAGACGGGCATTGCCGTCCGTCTCGCTGTTGCCGAAGGGCGAAACCAGCGAGAGATAAGCACGAGTTCCGTCATCGGAGAATACATAGCCGTCCCTCAAATTCATCGCCATGGCCGGACGGAAAAGCTGCAAGCGTTTGCCAACGGAAGCAAACAATCCCAACGGGTCGCTGTCAACGGCCTGGCCCGCGAGACTGCCCGCCTGGGAAGTGAGCAAACGGTAAGATTGAGCCAAACGGGAGCGCACCCACGCCGTGTCGCCGACGTTGGCTCCGTCCAAGTCTCCCGGAGCCAGCAGATAGGGAAGGCGGGCATAACAGAACCCCATGACATCCATCATGTCGGACAGACTCACCCGGGTCGCCACATCGCCCAGCCAACGGGCCGTATCCAGTGAACGAAGCGCGACAGCATAATGCTCCATCGCCGCCGGAAGCAGAGAGTCGGCACGCGGAGAGAGAGCCGTCTCCGGGGCGGAGAGGCTGAACTGCACGGCTATTTTCGAGCCGCCGGCGATATCCTGATAGATGGCGAGCGAACGCCGGTAGTCGGCGTCCACGGGCAGGAAGTCGCCTATGTCCTCCTTGTAGTGGAGACGAAAGGCACCGGCAGCCGACACTGCCACAAGCAATGCCAGCAGCCCCCAACAAAAGACGGGGTGGCTTTTCATCCATCGAAAAATCGTCATTTCCACACTGCAAAGATAGTTAAAATTCGATAATCCGTTGCCTCGAACGGATAAAAAATGATGAAAACGGCAGATTTTTGTGCCAAGATAACGAATATTGTCCGAAAAACGCGTATCTTTGCAGCGAAAAATGAATCGTTTGACCCGATACTTCGTTCTCTGCGGAATACTCCTCATTCTGCTGCCTGCTCTTCCCGCGCAGGCCCAATACATACTGCACTCGGGTCAACGCGAAGGTCCCCTCCCCGCCCAAATCGACCCCGAGACGGGCGACACCATTCCCATCATTCTGCTCCGCAACGTTTACTGTTTCAACCGCAAACATTTCACCAGCCAGCGCCGCGAGCAGAAATATTGGAAGATGGTGAACGATGTGAAAAAGACGCTTCCCATAGCCAAAGAAGCCCGCCGCCTGCTCGTAGCCTCCTACGACTCGATGCAAGTGATGGACCACAAGACCCAGAAGAAATATTTCAAAAGTCTCGAGAAAGAACTTCTCAAACAATATAAACCCCAACTCAAACGGCTCAACTACCGTCAGGGCAAACTTCTCGTGAGGCTCATCGACCGGGAGTGCAACACCACGTCCTACAAAATCATCCGCGAGTATTTGGGGCGCAGCAAAGCCTGGTTCTGGCAAAGTTTCGGCCTTCTCTTCGGTGTCAGCCTCAAAGGAAAATGGGAGCCGGACGGAAAAGACAAAGAACTGGAGGACATCTGCCTACAGGTGGAACAGGGACTCATCTGACAGCTCACCGGCAAAATCCTGCGTGAATGTCCATCGTCATCAAATGACCCCGACGGACAGCCTCTCCCCAACCCGCTCGGTCGGATTTGCACGCTCGGTCGGATTTGCAATCCGACCGCACCGAATATAAGCATTTGTAATGCGATTATTCATACCACTTACTTTATTATCATTACGTCCAACAGGCCTTTATCGCCACTGTAGTTCCTTGCAGAGCTATAGAGATATTGTTCAGGTCTGTCCACAATCTCTTGCCTCACAGGATTATTATGTATGTAGTTGAGCTTTTCCACCAAGAACTCATAGGTATATATAGTCTCTATATAACTCCCGTCCTGCCAGAACTTATAGTTTTTTATCTTCGAATCATTAGCACCACGAAACCAGCAACGGTCCATGAGCCATTCCTTACGACTTTCCTGCTGATTGTCCACAATGGCCTTGACTATGCCTTTACTGGTGAATTTCTTGAAGTCACGCAAGACGTCGCCTATTGACGCTTTGTCGGATTTATAATCCGCCATTCCTACAATCATGTGCAAATGGTTGGTCATCAGCACCCAGGCATATATCTCAAGACCTTTGTTCTCCTGGCAATACCTAAGTGAATCAATGACGATATGCTTATAGGTCGGGCGCGTGAATACATCCATCCAGTCAATGACGGTCGAGGTAGTGAAGTAGAGTTCCTTTGTAAGTCTTATTGCTGTCATAGTTCATGCTGTTA
>CALBPV010000018.1 GCA_937899265.1 uncultured Bacteroidales bacterium | reverse complement strand
TCGCGATACATACCATGTGTGGCAATATGGAGCATATTCACTTTAGTATCCGTCAAGTTCATGAAAGCCGTCTTGCTGGCCTCTGTATCACGGAAACGTACAGCTTCTTTCACACCATGACTTTTTATTACAGCCTGTATGCCATCAACTTCTCGCAAGGTATTGCTCAAATCAGCAAAACTGCCTGCATCCCCGGAACCGCGCAAGGAAGCCAAAGACCGTTGCGTGTCCTTCGAATTTGTCGCTTCGTCATTATAGTTGATGTCACCAAACAAGGCGGCTTTTGCAGGCTTTCCATTCTCGTGTTGGTAACATAATTCTTTTGTTGATGACAGGCGATACACCTCAAATTGTTCAGACAAGGGACTGCCATTATATTGCAAATACTCAATGGCAATACGATTCAACGCACCGTCAGCAGAGAAGAAAACTCGACTCTTGTCTGCGAAATACTGTTGAAGCACGCCCCATATCGTTGCTCCTGCATCCGCTTTATCGAAAATATCATCTTGACTCTCAATTTCTTTAAGTTTGTTGATGTCGCACACTTTGACAGCAATTGGTTGTGGCATATCCTTGGTCAGAACCAATGCCATCAATTGATTGTCACCGGAGAAGATACGGCTTCCCACAACGGCGAACTCAATAGCGACATCAGTAGATGAAAGGGCTTTTTGCACATCCTTCCATGTATAAGAGATGTAGTTGGTGAAATCTGCATACTCGGCACATCCTCGATAGAGTTCCAACTGTAAAGCCTGGTTCTGTTGTGTAAGCTTCAGTATCTTGTCGAGGTCATCATCTGTAGCGGCACTCTTCCTAAGTCGTTCAATCTCCGCTTCTTTAGCTTTCGACTGTTCGTAAATATCCTTCAGCTTGGCATCGCCTTTTGCAGCAAGCACTTTTCCGAACTCGATGGAAGAGTTAAGCAGGATACCCTTGGATAACAATTCTGCATCGTAGGCAATTCCTGTCATCTGCTTCACCTGTGCTGTCTGAATTTCGGGCAGATTTATCAGCAGTTCCATCATTTGCGAGATGTCTTTCTTCTCGTCGCTCCACACTAACATACGCTCTGCCTCACTCTGCAACCGAAACTCGTCACGAATAGCCTCACGGACAGCCTCCATATATTGTTGATAATAATTGACGCTATTTTCCCAATCCTCTTTCATCTCATAACATCCACCCAAAGTGGCAAGCGAACGGGCATACATCAATTTCCCCAAATACTTCTGCGTCAGCTCCAATCCCTCCAACTCCTGCTTGATGAGTTCCTCTATTCTTGCCATCCGTGCCTTGTGCGACTCTTCGTTTTTCCTGTCCACCGGGGCATCGATACCCGCGCTGACATAACACAGTTGCAGGGAGGCGGCTGCTTCGCTATAATCGTTGGGCATGCTCCGTTCTTCGAACAGGGCCATAGCCTGCTTATGATGGTCTATAGAGACCCCATATTCCTTATTGAACTTCTCTGCCTTGGCCAGTCGCAGAATTGCCTTCGGATATTCTTCGTTCGCTTGATCGTACTGCTCATAATACTTCACCAGCTCACGATAGCAATCCCGGGCTTTGACGTAGTCCTTCATACCGCTATATGCATTGCCCATACCTTTCATGCATTGGGCAACGTTCTTCTTTGCGGCATCCGAGTCATGCTTCTTGAAGAAATCTATGGCGGCTTGATAGGCGCTTACCGATTGTTCATATTTCTTCCCGACGAACGCATACATACCCGCCTTGTACATCAGATTGGCATACTCTTCCGTCTCACCGCTGATACTTTTTCTGATATTAGCCGCAGACAGATAGTAATCTGCTCCGGCTGCAAAATCTCTTGCCATTCCTCCCAAATAGGAGGCGTATGCCTCATGTACCTGCGCTTTCATCTCGTCTTCCATGGGCATAGCCAATGCTTTCAGGAAACACTCTTTGGCCTGAGCCTGGTTGCCTATGCTTCCATAATATTGTGCCCGTTCCAACATGCACTTCGGCTCATCGCAAGGTTTGGTCAGTTCATGCTGGTTATGCTCTTCTGACAATGTCATGACTCGATTCAGCCCTTCGGAATTGTTCAGCTCTGAGTAACAAAAGCCCAACCAGGAGAGCTCGCGTTCATAAAGCTCCCCGAACTTCTCAATGAGCGGCAATGATATTTCGAAGCACTTTGCAGCCTGCAGATAATCCTCGTCGATGAAATAATACCGTCCCATGTTCATGGCATAGGTGCCTAAATTCTTATGAGGCTTGTCCAAGGCATCACAAAGTCTCATGACCTCTTGTTGCAACTCTTTTGCCTTGACGTAGTCCTGTTCCATTCCAAACGTCAGAGCATAATTGTTGAGAGATGTGATATAATCTTCGCTCACCTCCCCCAGCAGCATTTTTCGGATTTCCATCGCCTGTCGGGTGCATTCCCGCCCCTCGGCCACTTTCCCTTCATTAAGCAGGGCCATGCCTCTCTGATGCAGACTGTCGGCCTGCTCTATTGTCTGAGCATGGCCAGTCAGCCAAGATACCATTGCCAATAATAAGAACCCTAAGATTTTCATCATTTATAAAAGTAAAAAATCGAAATCATACTATATTCTGTCAGTCTAATCCATCCAATAGAATAAAAGCAGCCCAATGTTTCGGGTCGTCCCATCCTTTCTCTGTGTGGGAACGGACAGTCCGTTTGGCGGCCTCCAATGCATCATGTTTCGTCATCTTTTCTGCAATCCAATTCTTGTAAAACTCCGTCATGAGCAGGCAGGTGGCCTCGTCATCGACCTTCCACAGAGACATGAGGATGCTTTGTGCCCCGGCCTTTTTGAAGCCTCGCTGAAGACCGAAGACACCGTCACCTGTGATATCGCCCAAGCCTGTTTCGCAGGCAGAGAGTGTGACAAGATTCATTTCTGTCATGTCAAGGTGGGAGATTTCAAGAGCCGTCAAAATACCATCGTCCACATTGTCCGGGATGGGCGTATCGTCAAAAAGTGCTGAAGCTCCGGCCAGAAAGAGACCTGAACGGCTAAGCGCATTGTCGGAGGTTGAGCGATCCTTGCGAGAGAAAGAGACAACAGACGTATCGGCAGTCTCGGCCTCCGGCTGATAGAACCCGTGAGTGGCCACGTGGAGCACATTCACATCGCTTCCGCTCAGAGCTTTCATATTTTCCTCGGTAGCCTGATTGCCCATCACACATTCCGCAGAATGACTGCTGTGAGAGAACAGTTCGGAGATCTCCCGGACTTCGCGGACAGTGCCAGAAAGGGGGTTCAGCGCCGATTGAACAGCCCCTCTGCTCAACAACGGAACATCGCGCATAGCCAAAAGCGGTGTGTCTGAACTTTTGCTCTGAGCCATCATTTCCCATTCATCGTCGGAAAGTTGGTAGTTGATACCTCCAAAGAGTTTTGCCTTGTATTGTACTTCCGGACTTCTCTTTTCTGTCAACTCCCTTGTGCTGGACACCCGGTATATCTGATATTTGTCACCCATGATGCTGTCGGAATAGAGTTCATGGATGGCCTCCATGGAAATCTGGTGGAGTACGCCTGTCGGAGAGACATAAATCTTTCTGACTCCGTCAAAGGGATAAACCCAAGAGCTGTCAGCCAACATAATGCCCGAAGGCCAGGGACTCAGATATCTTCTGGTATAAATCGTGCCGGGATCATAAGTAAAAAAAGATTCATCACCCACTTCCGTCACAAGGGGAGCCTCATAGCCTTTGCGCAGAATCAGCGCAAAATATTTATGCAGGATATCGTCTGAGCGAAGATATTCGACAGCAACCTCATCATCCGCCAACGCGTCGCGCACCGCCTTCCAAGAAGATTCCATCGATTTGGTGTAATCGTCGAAACTCTTGGATTCATAACGCAAATTCGCCCAAATACTTTCAGCCCGGGAGGTAAGGCTACGGATTTCGTCATCCGGCAAAGCACTGTTGCCCAAATCCTGCAAAATGCGAAGATACTCGTCATATTGTCGCAACACGCTACGATTGCCGGACTGAAGAATCACCTTTCGCTGCTGCTGCTCGGAACGCAGCAGATAGCCCTTACCGAAAAGGGCTATATCATACGCCAAGCAGCGAATTGTGTCAGAGACGTTTCTGTCGCTCAGACAGCTACAAACTTGAGTGGTGAGGTTCTCAATAGCGTCCGGGAAAGTTTTGCTGTCGGAAAACACACTCTTCTGCTTCATTCTTATCTCATCCCACATAGCCTTCAGATTCTCATACTGTTCTGAAGATGACCCGTTGGGATCTGCTTTCTCATGCAAATAGGCATAACGGATACTTTCCTCCAGTTCGTTCATTTTCTGGTTCAAATAACCCACAGACGCATAGAGCGAGAAGTCCTTTCCGATGGGAGAAAAGGTGGGCCAAAGTCCCAAACTGAGTAAAGCATCCTGTTCCTGCATCGCCCGAAGACATGCGCGACGGATATTGCGGCGCATCCGGTCCGCCCGTACCGTCATTGCATCATCCCGAGAGTTGTAGTCTGTCGTTATTTCACAGAGCATGTTCATCGCATCGTATGAATCACGGTAGGCCTGCAGTGCCGGATACTGTTCCAGCAGGCTGTAAATCCTCTTGAAATCCGGCAACAAATCTTTACGGCTCCTGATGCCTTCGTATTTCCAATAATTATCCCACAGCCTCATGGTCCGGAGGATGAACATCTTTTGGGGCAACAAATCCGGAGTCACCTCCGAAACAGAGAGTTCCCGTATCGTCTCATCCAATTCCCGGACTGCCCTGCTTCCCGTTTGCTTGACAAAGTCGTTTCCCAGTTTATAGCGACTCTGCCCAATCACCTCAAACATTACTGCGGCATGGAGCGCATGTCTGTCATCACTGATCTGAGAGGAAAACTCTTCCTCAAGTTGTTCATAGTCTGCAGGCTCGCCATACATCCATGCCCAAGAGAGGGTTTCGAGCTTCTGGTTCATGCTGCTCAGTTTATTCTCAGTCAAGAGCTTGTGCCACTTCCTGAGCATCGGCATTACTTCCGCCCGATGCCCAAGTGTGTCTGCACAGAAGCACCATGTCGTGAGCAGATCGCGTATGTAAGAAAAAGGGGAATGCCCTTCGGCGAATACGGCTGTCGGCAGAAGTTGCTCCATATACTGAAGCGCCAAGAAGCACGAATCGGCCGTCTCCCGGAGATTTTCCCTGTTCAGCGACCAAAGATAAGGCGGCTCATATATTTTGTAGTCATCGGACTTGAGACACCCGGCATTCGGATCCACATCCTTATTGGCTCTCCAGCGCTCAAAAGAGGTATTATATTCGTCCAAAAGCTGTGCGTATGTTTCAGAATCCTCGTCATAGAGCGTCAATTTGAAAGCCAGCAAACGCCCCTCAGACGTTTTCTCGAAAAAACAATGTTCGCGGATTTCACCCACCATACTGCACTGCTCTGAATTATCTCCAAAAGCGGCAGCCAGTTTAGTCGAATAGAAATTGAGAATACTGTCCGCCATTACCTCATCCTTGGTATCGCAGATAGCTGTTCTGGCAAATTCGGCGAGCGAAAGCATGAAATCCTCTGTCCCGAGACTGTCGGTATGATACAATATCTGCAAACGCGCCTGTAGGAGGTCTTGCTTAATCATCGAGAGCGAATAGGCGATAGTGTCTGCTGTAAAATGCCCCTCCTGCGTCTCCATAAGATCCACCATCTTAAGCCCGTTGTCTATGCTGCGGCGACTTTCAGTCACCGTCATCTGCGCATAATCCTGCAGCAAATCTTTATTCAGAAATTCCAAGCCCAGACTGCTTGCCCTTCGCGCATTGACAAACTGGCGATCCATCAGGAAGACCAGACAAGAGGAAAGCAGAGGAGAGTAGAGATTCAATTGCTCGTAAACCGGAAGATACTTTTCAGCGATTGATGAGGCTTCATGTGTTCGTCCGTTGATGGCAAGAATCATAGCAATCATTCCGGCCACGGACGAACAGGAGACGATATCGGTTTCCTTATTCTCCATCGAAGCCAACAGGCTCACCACCTCCGACAACATGTCCTCGTCCATCTTCTTTCCCATGGCTGTCTGCAACATCATCAACGAGGAAAGAATCAGCGAAGACACCTCCTCCTTTCCAAGTTTTTTAGCTCCCTTCAGACAATTTCTCAAGTCGGCACGTGACTCCTTGAATCTATGCATATCCATTAGGGTGAGGGCTCTGGAGGCGGTCACAATCAAGACGGCCTCCTCCCTTTCAGAAACGTCTGTGTCCTTCGCCAAACTGACAGCTTCATTATTCTGCTTGAGCGCCAAATCGAGCCGCCCCAGTTTTTTGTTCAACTGTGCGATACTGTTCAACTGGAAACACCGCTCTTGACTTTTCTCTCCATATTTTTCAGCGACCAAAGCCATCAGCATGTCGGAAATCCAATCTACCCTTTCGACAAGACCTGTCTGGGCATAAACATTGATTACATTGCCGAGCAAAGTCTCGGCAAAATCGCTGTTCTGCTCCCCTATTCGGGAGAGGAACGGGAAAAGAGAGAGATAACAGGCATCCATCGCAGCAAGATTGCCGGCCATAAGATAGAGTTGGGCTGCATGGTCCAAATACAGAGCCTTCAGGCGGCAGCTGTCTCCATACAAACGTTCCACCGCCGAAAGCATGTAAGTGATGGTCTGCTCTGCTTCCTCATGGCGACCGAGGACGGCAAGAAAATATGCCTGATTGTCTTTCGTATTAACGGAATAGTATGTTTCTCCACCAAGCAGTTGCTCCTCAAGCGCAGACACCTGTATTGACAGTGCCAGAGCTTCTTCCAACCTATTCTGTCGGAAAACCTCATCGACTTGGACAGACAGACGGTCGCTCTGCTCTACTATACGACGGTCAACGGGTGGCAGTTCGTATGCAAAGAAGCTTTTTTCTTTCGCCGCCTGAACATTACCTGCCTTATAATAACAGGACGCTATCCACTGATCCGTAGAATTGCGTCGCCCGTCGAGCGAATCCATTTCTGCCTTGTCGAGTCTGCTGCATGCCTCAAAGACGGGAATTGCCTCGAGATATTGCCCTCGTTTATACAGTTCAACTCCCTTGGAATACAACTCATTGCTCTGCTCACTCTGAGCATAAACATTGCAGAAGGATGTTGTCAGGAAGAGGATGGAGAAAAGGCTATTCCGAATCATAAGCTGTTGTCTTTCGATAATTGAGGAGAGCCGAAATTTGAAGAACAGAAAAGGCTCAGTTGCTGATGACCACAAAGCTGCAGTCTTTCTTTCCGCAGTTTACAACTTCCAATTCCACAGAGTTGCGACGGTCGGAGGGCAGTTCGAAGGAAGTCTTGCGCTGGGGAAGACCTTTTTTGACGGATTTTGTATCGTCAAAACGAAGGTCGAGACCGGCATTGTTGGTGACATGAATTTTCATGGTGACAAGCCCGCCTGCTTCGGCCACGACAGCCAGTTCCTGATGCCCCCTTGATGCGAAACTCCACTTGGTGCTCTTTCCGGCCTGAACGAAACAGGTCTTGGTGAGATAGGAGCCGTCGGCAGTCTGTCCGCGATGAGTCCGAGTGCGGTTCATATTGTCAGCATTGCTATAAACCGATGTATTGCCGGAGGCCAAACTGTCGGCAAAAGCAGGGTCGAAGACCAGATGCCCATTGAGCGATGCTATGGAATCATCTTTGCATCGGAGTGAGGAGAAACTGCCGATTCCGGCAGACTCCAAATCCAAGGCCGACTGGCGAATGGCGGCAGAGTCTCCAATAGCTACGGCATCGCGCATGGCAATACATGCATCAATGACTGCCTGAATTTTCAAACTGTCTTGTACGGGTTCCTGTGCCGACAAATGAAGCGCAAAGAGCACACAAGTCAAAATAACTGTTATCTTCTTCATACTTATTAAAATTAATAATTATGGTTTCCGTATAATGACTCGGAAGCCGACGTGTTTGTCCTTGTCGATGGTACCGAAACCTTTTTGGGAGGAAACTGTGACTTCTGAAGCAGGCGAATCATAGTGGCCGCCACAGACGGTGTAGAGACCTGAGCCATCGTAGGGAGTATTGCAGAACTCTGCTACATTACCGCTCATATCATAGAGATCCAAATAGTTGGGCTCTTTACCTTGCCGACCGTCGCTGTTATGGGTTTTCCCTCCCGAGTTCTCTTTGTACCAAGCCACCTGATCCACTTCGTCACTGCCGGCATACAAAGTGGTTTCTCTATTCTCTCCTCCATGGGCGGCATACTCCCACAACTCCACGGGCGGAAGTTCGAAGGAAAGATTCGTCTTGTCGCTCAAGTCGAACAAGAACATACTGATGTCCGCATACGACACATTGGAAATGGGCATATGGCTTTGGGCGGGGTCAAAGGGTTCTCCCTTGATGCCGTACCATTGTCCCATGTTAAACTCAAACTGACTCATCCAAACGGAATCGGGATAGACCGATATCATATTCGTCAATATGGTATCAATAATTTCCATTTGTTCTATCGTAAGTTCCTTGTTCAAATTGAGCAAAAACTCCTTGTGTTTCTCACACAAATCCATGCGTTTTGCCTCAAGTTCCGCCGTGTGTGCGTGAGCCTCGTCTTCTTCGACCTGTCGTTTCCAGAACCACAGGCACGTTACAAGCACAATGGCAACGACAACAACGGCACTGCCAATACCCAATCTGCGCATAAAGCGGTTATGGGCATCTTGACGGCGGAGCGTTTCTTGGGCAGCTTCGAAATCTTCGTCTTTGCGAGGGGAGGATGTTCTTTCGCCCAATGTGGGCACAAGGCGGTTTTTGATGAGCAGGTCGGTGGTTACACCCAACGCTTGGCCGAAACTAATCTCAGAATGTTGATGGGAGCCTATTGCATCCTTCAGATTCTCAGGCATTTTCTCCGGGAATCCGTCAAATCCGTTATCCGGATTGACAGGTATGATGTGCTTCCCCTGCTCCACTGCCAACGTTATTTCTTTCCGAACCCAGTCACCCTCGTTGGCGCATCGGGTCATAGCCCCCTTGGAAAGAACGAGCATAAAGACAGGTGCCTCACGAATGGCGGCTTTGATTTTGTCGCTGAAAATACCATCGGTCAGTTCATCGTAGTCGAGGAAGACGCTATAGCCTCGCTGAATGAGCATGAGCTGCAGGATACGGGCATACTGGGCACCGCCATCCCTGCGATAACTGATGAATATGTCGTACTTGTTATCAGGCATTTTTCTCTACTTTATATCCCAATGCTGTCAAGAGTTTCAGTGTATTTTCCGCCATAATGCGGTCGTACTGTTTCTCGCTCTCGGGCAATTGGGCATACGGAACCATGTCAGGCGTTTCCAATTTGGAGTCATCACGCTTTGGACCGTATGTCCATCCTTCACTCTGGCGCTCCAAAGCCCATCTGTCATGCGCATTCTCGGCCATGGCCTCACGCAGTTCGTCAAAACCGTTTGGCAACTCCACGTGCTTCAGGTCTGAAAGCTTGGGATGGTAGGTCTTGGCATCAGGTGGAAAAGCCGTCGTACAGATACCCCCAGTCGCTTCCCATGCCTCAACGAAAGCGGCTATCGGGAAAGTCTGTATGTCGTTGGACTTCGGCACATACAAGTCCACCATGTCTGTTATCTGATTGGCTTTTATCACAACGGTCGCTGTCACCTCCACATTGCATTCACCGAGCAAAGATGCATCGACGGCAGGAATGACAATGCCGCCTTTCCTCAATGCAGTAAATACAGTGCCTGGATTTGCCGTGTGGCGTTCATACACTCTGAGGCTGGTGTCCTTGAATGAGTCACCCTCAATTCCTTTCCGGTTCAGTGCGAACTTTACACACTCTTCATAATTAGCTATATCCATGACTATTACTTTTTAATTTTACTTTTCTAGTTTACTTTCCTTGTGGCATTCCACCTCCGCCTGCGGGTGGTGTATTTCCGTCTGTTGGCTGTCCGTTACCAAATACGGAACCGCCGTTGCCGGTTGCAGGCGTTTCGATGGAATTGGGCATTCCGCCTGCGCTGGCGGAGTTTCCCGGCATTCCGCCTCCGCTGCTGGCGGAGGTGCCTATTCCCATCATTGACACACCATAATTCAATGCGGGGGTGTAGGTGGCTTTCAATATGGTATTCCTGTTATCGCGGAAGGTGGTGACGACATCGCCCAGATACTCGTTCTTGGCCTTCCCATAGTTCTGCATTCGCACAAGCTGCTTGTAGTCACGATGCCAGTTTTTGGAGCGTCCTGCTTGGGGGTTGTATCTGCACTTTTCGGAAAGGACCACTTTCATCTTGTATTCTCCTGTACCCCATGAGGGATTATTGGCGGCAACGGGCATGTAAGAACGAGGCACGATGAAGCAGTCGCCATCGATATTGATTGTCGGGCGATGCTCCGCCATGGCCTTTTCACGGCTATAAACATACACAGAGTCTTTCAGTTCTTTTTCATTGACGGGGATATTGACAGAGAACGTGCCGAGTTTCACGTCTTGGTACACCTGTACCATTTCATTGATCCATGAAGAATAAACATCCATCTTGATGTTGACAGTCGGCGTTCCATGCTCATCAAAACTGAATTGACTGATAGTATTCCAATAGTCGATTTCGTCTTGCGACGCCTCATTCGCGCGAGGTTGTTCAATGTGGTTTGCCTTCAGGTTGGGCAGGAACGAGCGATAGGGATGGAAAACGACGGTATCCAGCACGAGATAGAATTTGCTGTGGAGGAAGAGATGGTCGAATCTCGTCGTGTCGATGTGGCATACCATTTTCAGGACTTCTTGTCCGCCTCTATTTGCCCTCAGCGTAATGCCGTCGAAGTTCATGTCCGAGGGGTCCAACGGGCCATAATTTGACTGACGTCCATAGAAATCGCTCTGACCTTTTACCGACTGAAGACTGTCCACAAACGCACATTCTTTCTGACGCATTTCCTCCCAAGCTTTTTTTTGCTTCGAGCGAATCTGGGTCAGATTGATAATCTCCGTTCCAATGACATTGACGACGGCTGCGACGCCGCCGGCAAGCATGGAATTCCCTAAATCTGTCAGAATACTACGGTTGCGAGAACGATAATTGGATGCCACTCTGTTTAGTTTTTCCTTCTTTTCTCCATTCATGGGGTTGACATTGAGCATGAACGATGTTTCCATACTGCTCATATCAAGGCCGCTCATGATTTCACCATCGGGTTTCCCCATGCTTTGCTGAGGCTGGTTGGGTTGAGCCTCCATTAACGGAAAACTAAGCATTAAAACGCTTGCGATAAGTAATAATTTTGTCTTCATTGCTATATGTAATTTAGTTACTGTTCTATACCGTCTATTAGGATGAAAGCATTGTAGTAGCGGGGCAGATTGTATTGTTTGGTTACAATCAAGTCGGCAACTCCTTTCCGTGGATATGTCTTTTGCACGACAGTTTTTTCCAACGTGTTTCTTGCCGCAGAAAATGCTTCTTGCAAAGAAATGCCGTTCTGTAAATTCCTATAGAGATTTGTCATAAGGGTGATTGTCGCTTGGTCATCAACTTCCCAAAGGCTTGCAATAACAGCCTTGACACCGGCCGTTTTTAATCCTCTTTGCAGACCAAATATTCCATCAACGGTGACGAACCCTAATCCTGACTGACAAGCTGACAGTGAAACCAAATCGACATCGGAAAGATCCATTGCGGCCAATTCGCGGGCAGAAAGGATTCCGTCAGGCATAGACAAATCGAACTTCCGGTTTCTCATGTTTGCTTCAGCTCCCGCCAAAAACAAACAACTTTGCGATAATTGCGTATCTGTTGATGCAGGTCTGATGTCTGTTCCCAGTGTCGCGGCTTCTGCGAAATATCCATGGGTTGAGATGAGTACCAGATGATACTTGCCCATAAGATTCCTCAAAATGCTCTCGGTAGCAGAGTCTGCTCTTAATATCTTGTCTGATTCATTGTGACGTAAAGCCTCTATGGAATCTATTTCAGCCTTTGAGCCATTCAGATAGTACAAAGCCATACCTTTGGCAGACATTATAGTATATGCCTGCTCGTCATTGTTCGGAGTAGATGACGCGGCTTGACCGACACTGTAATCAACGCCGCCACACATCAGCATATTGTCTGCATGTATTTTTTGTCTTCCTTCCACCAATAGACGCGTAGATGTAAGCCTGTACATGCTCTTTTTGTTCAGGGAATCGGGATACAAATATTCTACGGCCAACTGATGGAAAATTCCGTCGGGGGCGAAATATATCTTCTTGCTTTGTCCCATAGCCTTAACCAATTGTCCGTTCCATATAAGGTTCGACAATTGCCGGCATTGGTATAGCGCATCTTTGTCCTCATGCTTCGTTGATGCAACGGCTTCTCCGACAGTTCTGCCGTTTTCTGTTTTCAATGATTTAAAATCTTTCAGAGATGCAATGTCTATAAAAACGGGAGCCGATGCCTTTTTGTTTAGAACAAGAGCACCTATATGATCTTGTCCCGACTTTTCATAGACAATAAATTCTATGGCACATCCCGATTCCGGCAACTTGTCTCTGACCTGTTGCCATGTGACACGGACAGAAGCCAATGCCTTTTTCTTGTCAGCTGTTGTCATCCCCTCCTTGAAGTCGCGCCCCATCTGTAGGAGTACCGCCTTGCTATAGAGGGCCACATCGTACAAAAGGCCCGGAGCTTTGTCCTCCAATCGGAAACAATCGGTCACAAAGGGCTGCTCTGCCATCCAATACTGTTCCCTTTCGGACTCGCTCATATTGACAAAATGTCTGTCGATATAGTCTCTGGAAATGGAAAGATATTGTTGATAACACAATACGGCATCGGCATTGTATTGTCCCGTAGCATCATACTGGAGCATCAGAATCTTGGCCTTCTTCCGCAAAGCCTCGGCATAGGCACGAGAATCCTTTGACTTCCGAAAACCGGCACACACCGGCCCTATGGTCTTCAAAGCCTCCTGATATCGCCCCAAGCGGGCCAGACAAAGGGCTCGCTGAGACTGAATTTCCAGTTTTTTCTCCCCGACGTTGTCAATGTCGGATATCCTGCTGCCTTCTGTCTTGAATTTGTCGTGCATCAAAACAGTATCCAACTGGGCCAAGGCCTTCTCATACTGCTCTTGTTTGTAATATAACTGGGCAAAATCGCCATGTACGGAATAAAAAAAGTCAAACTCATACTCCAACCAATCTTTACTGCCTTCAAGGACTCGGGTCAGAGCCGTCTCTGCCGAATCGTATTTTTGGGAGAGCCAGAACTTGCCGGCATCGATTTTATATACGTATGCCTGCAGTGTGTTTCTGTCATCGATATCCGGCCGATTCAACATTCCCCACAGCTCCTGAGATACAGTTTCCATGTCGGAAGAGATTCCCAACGCATAGGCTATTTCCGCCTTCGTGCGTTTGAGTGCAAAATATTGGAAGAAAGAAACCTCGTCCAAAGCCTGTGACTGCAGATTGAGTTCCTTCAGCCGGACATCATACATTTTCTCGGCAGAAAGAATCTTTCTGTAGGCCTCGAGCCAATTCTTTGACAGGTTGAATTCCACCGCTTTTTCGTAGTCTGACACAGCACTCTCTCCAAACACGCCATCTGCGTTTTGAGCGAAAGTCAGCGCACACAACAGCGAGACAAGCAGAGAACAAAGATTCCTCTTGTTCATTGTTTTTGCGAATTGTAGTTGACAATAACAAAGGCCGCATTCTCGTTCGAACGATTGGAGACAGTCAACGTGAATTTGTCATTCTCTTTGATGCTTTCCCCTAACCGGATATAACAGACAGATTCCCGGGTGAAACTATCCTGTGAGACCTTGCCGTTACAAGATATCTCTGCCTGAAAATCCGAGGTTTTGTCAAAGGGCACAATTGCAAATATCTGTTGCCCAAGACGTCCTTCAATCCGATAACTGACCTCCTTTCCGGCTTTCACTTTTATTTCCAGCATCGAGAACTTGTAACGTTTGTCTCGTCCGTCACGCATTCTGCCGCCGGCATTGGTTACGCCGCGCCGCTTCAGAAGAATTTGCGGCATCATATCATTAAGACCGAAAGAGCCGACCTTATCGGTCCTTGTACATTCGTTCTGGTCTGTACGGAGTTCGTCCATAACGGTCCACTGTCTGTCCGTTTGCAACTCCCGAGCCACTTTGTCCTTGTTGGCGGCCGACCGGAGATCCTCACTTTGGAATACCAGCTTAGCCATCTCTTCGGGAATATTAAATTCTTGTGCCGAGATTACAGCCGGAAAACATGCAAAGAGGCAAATGAGCAAAACCACGGTCATTTCTTCCGGCCAAAACTTCACAAGCGAGGCGGTATAGCCTTTTCCTGACTTGGCCGTCAATCTCTTTCGGGGCACTGCCGGGTCCGAAAGGGCGGCCTCGGCGCTTTGGGCTATTTCCGTCATTGCAGGCCGTTCTGAAGGAGAATAGCTGAGACAATGGCGTATTAAAGAACTGAGTTCCCGACAGGCATAGGCAGAGCCCAGACGAGGAATGTCAGTTTCAGGCGTTTGTGTCTCGCCGCCTTTTCCCTCGAACACGTTCATGCCCGTTATCATGTAGAATGCCAACGCGCCCATTGTCCAAATCCCTGACGCGTCAGTTGGTGTTTGGGTATCGTTATGGAAAACTTCGGGAGCAGTGAAAGCCCGGCGGGTTGCCTCTTTTGTTGCCGGTGATTCTACCATGCGGAATTCTTTGCCTTCGATGATAATCTCCTCCGGCGTACGGGAACTTAAAGAGGCCTGATTGTTCTGCCCGCAAAAGGTCTGCAACATTTGCCAAACCATCCTTTCTGTAACGTATCCTGCCACATCTTTCAGCGTAAAATTCTGTATTTTCATCTTCTCAATGTTGAATTATAGTATATTCTATCAATCAAGAATTTGAGAATTAGAGAATTGCCATATCAACTCTAACATCCATATTCTTAATGATTTAAAGAAAGAGAAAAATTCTCTAATTCTTGATAAAAAAAGAATTAATAGAACTTCCCTTATCATAGGTTATCGTATCGTTATAGGCTTGCAAATTGAGTACTTCTGTAACCGATACTGCCCAAAAAACACCATTATCGGCATGTCCATCCACTTTAGACACAATACCGACCACTTTTACTTCCTTCCCGACCAAGGCCAATACCGGGCCTCCGGAATTACCGCGGTTGATATTGCCGGACAGAGGTAGGCACTCTTCCGAATAGCGGAATCTTTCCCCTTTGCTTTCCGATGCCATAATGCTACCGGGCATAACGTTCACCTCATCCCAGTTGCTGTCATCGAGAAGAGGATAGCCGGAAATCTCGATTTCTCGCCCGTTGCCGGATCTGCCGAGCTGTTCCATATCTTTCTCATTGGCCAGGGAAAGGGGGCTTTGGCCATACAAACTGTCTATAATCAAATAGGCAAAATCTCCGAGTTCCATTTCGCGATTATTGCCGAGAGGGGTGATGGTTCGCCAATAGACCGGATCCTCAAACGACCCCAAGGGTAAAATCAAATCGCGACTTTTGTTCATGTGGAAATCTGTGGAATATTTCTCGTAACGGATCAGACCCTTGGTGACAATACAATGGGATCGGACGATGTAGTTCCCCGCACCTTCCTTCTGATTTTCGGTCTCTGCCCGCAGGGCCAACTTCATCTCGGGAGACAGAGCATCCTCGTCAAGGGAGCCGTCCCAATCGGTGTCGTCCAACCACGGTTCAATGCAATGACGGGCCGTTACCATCAATCCGTTTTGGGTAAGGAAAGCCGTTCCAACGGCAACCTTTTCCAATTCTACAGCTTCCACTGTTTCCAACTCGGTCAGAGCTCCTCCGGAATGGTCGTAAAGCAGGGAAACGGAATCGACGGTAATCCTATAAACGTACTCATTATATGAAGAAAGATCCATATTGCGGATACTCATCGTCCGATTGGTGTACTGATAGAGAACTGCGACCGAGACTCCGATGGCTATCAAGGCCACAAGTACAGCTGTGAGGAAATAAGGTTTGTGATTTACGTGATTCTTGTAAACCACCCCGCTGTTGGCTTCGTAGTCTCCGTCGTCATAGGTTTCGAACTTCAAAACGGTCTGATGGGATGCGTCATCGAACGTAAGTTGATCTCCTGTATGCAGTTGGGTGACAATCGGAACGTCAATTCCGTTCACAAGAACTCGATATGTGTCCGTTCTTCTGACCAAATACCAACCATCGGCATTCTCACGGGGTAGAACTGTTGCGAAAATCTGTGCCTCATACATATCCGAGTCCGGCAACTGCGCAACGCACGCTGTTCCCTGTCCTATGTTCAAGGGTCGGAATCCGTTGTGAATATAATCGCCCTGCCTCTCCTTGTCTGATGTGGCAATGTATGTCAGTCTGTAATACATGTCTTTATTATTAATGGAATGCCTTGAGTCAAAGCCATGTCATAGACATTAACGTTCTTGCCTGTACTGTCTGCCCGAAGGTCATCGAAAGCTCGAATATCATAATGAACCTTCTTGGTGCGCAGGATTTTCTTTTGGGCAATATCCGTCTCAACCAACTTCATTTCGCTGTCTGTGGGAGGCCGGTAACCGAGAATAAGTTCCTCCACACACCAACGGTTGTGTTCAACCTCTGTCAAAATGTCGATTTCTTCTCTGGTCAGGGCATAGTATTCACTCCAATCATCGGATGAATGGCCTACTGAATGCATCTTGGCACCTAAGGTCATGGCATGGAAGATGTTGGAATACTGCTTTGGCAAGGAACCGACATTCTTCCATTGCTCGTCCAAAACCTTTTCGTCTATAGAGGAGGGAGCTGTTATCGGTTCGCCCGGAGCCAAAGAGAAACAATGGTTATATATATAGTTGACACTTTGAGCCATCCGCTTCAACACCCTGAGGGTATTAATGTCGCAACATTCTTTGCCAAAGGGATAAATGCACTTGTACAATTCTCCGTTTTTGATGACGTTCATCAACTCTTTTTCTTCTGTGTGGCAAAGAACAGGAATTCCGTTTTGATAGACGGCAGACGGTAAACCGAAGGTTTCCCGGTAATTACGATTCTTGTCGGGGTGAGAAAGCGCGATGGTCAATTGTTGACGACCGTCTGCACTCCATTCTTCCAGTTTCTGTCTGACGGCATCATTTCGAACGTTTCCGTTGACGAATTCCCACTCAATATCAACAAAGTCTTTGCGTTTTTTTTCGTATTGAGGCCGGTGCAAGACATACTGCGGATGGGAATCATTCAAGTCCAAAGTCCGATAATAGGAATTTTCGAAAAGGTGAATGTACCGTTGTGTCAATCTGTCTCTTCCATCATAAACATTATCGTCTATGATGGTAATACGAGTTCGTAATCGTGTGTCTTTACAATAGTTTGGATAATGGGCAACAAGGGCAGCATTGAGAGCCAGTGCCTCCGCTTGGTCAGAAAAGCCAACGATAACGAGGTGAACCGTCGTTTCACTGTCACGCGAAATGGGTTCTCTGTCCAATGACGGGAAACCCGATGGGAAGTCGGGTAATTTTACGAAAACGGTCTTTGCCAACAAATCTTCCATTGTTGTAGCAAAGACATCCACTTTATCCTCTATATCTTTTGGCAGTCCTACAGTCTGTAGCAGCCATAGCGAAATTGGGTCGTTCAGAACCAAGTAACATTCCAAACGCCCTCCGCCGCTATCATCATATTTCTCTGCTTCTTCTTTCAGTCGCCTGATAGCAGCATTGTCATCCTTTTCGACAAAGACCAATTCACTGGCAGCCTTTTCACGGGCTACCAGCGAAAGGTCTTGATTTATGCTTACGACTATAAGCATTGGGATTTAGTTCGTACGGATGACGTAATTGTTATAAACGAGGCCGCGGTTCACAATTTTGACATAGAAAGTGCCTGTCCATCGGGGAGTGAAGGTAGCTACGCAGTCGTCAGTGTAGTCAACGTCGCGTGCAATCAAGTTGCCGTTGTTATCATACACATAAAGGTCGAGGTCAGTATCACCATCGCCAATTACTGTGACAATGGCCAGTTCTCCACCGCGGAAATCTATCGCGTACATGTCCGAACCTCCGGCATTCACATGGCTGTAATTGTATTTCGGACCGCCCACAGCGCCGCGAACGTTACTGTTCACGTCGTCAATAAGTGCAAGGAGCACGCCGTCATCTCCGGCCTTTTCTTTCGCATCGGCCAGAAGCTTTGCAGGATCGAGACTAACCTGTCCGCCTTTCTTTCCCGGTTCCGGGGCAGGTCTCATCTCCTCAACTTCATACTTGGCTCTTTCCTCAATCGTAAATCCTGCCTTTTTGGAAAGACGGGCTGCCTGAATGAGTGAAAGGGCATCGTTGTTGGCATAGCCATACTTCGACAATTGTGCGGCGATGCGCAACGTGTTCTCGTTTTCAGGAATGACAGATGTTGTGTCTTTTTCTTCCTGTGCCATTACTGCCATAGGCAATAAGAGAGCAATCAAAGCTAAAAACTGTTTTTTCATTGCTGAATTTTAATATGTTGTTAAAATATATAGAAATAGATTACATCCAATAGCGGTAGTTGCCGTTTGTGTCGGCAAAGAACCAAGAGGTTCCCGAAACCTTCAGACGGAAAACATCAAAAGATGTAGTACGGAGTGCTTGCTTCAAATCTTCAGGAATGTTGCCTCTATATGCAAACCCATTGGCATAGACTGCGATTGTGGCATCGTCGGTAAGACATACTGCCCAAAGGCGCCCCCACTTGTTCGAACCATTCTTCAACCAATTGGTCAATTCGGAAGAGGACGTTGCGTAGTATTCGTCAGATACGATTACCCACTGGCCATAGTCATTGAATGTTATGGACCGAACCACATAGTTATTGTTGTGGAACTCGTTGATTCTATTTGACAAACCAACAGGGATATCGGTTGTCCATGTGGCATCATTCTTTCCATAGAGGATACACCATTTGCCTCTCTCTGTCAACTGAACGTCATCAATAAGAATGTTTTTTTTGTTCAGTTCATTGAGTTTGTCTAACAGACCTGTTGGCACATTGCTTGCAGCATAGCCACAGGTGCCATACAAAGCCACATCGCCATTCGTCTTGGTGATGGCTACATTCTTACACGAACCCCATCTTTTGATTTGGTTCTTTACATAATTGCGGTCGCGCTGGGCGCTTGCACTCGTAGCTATCAGGCTCACGGCCAAGAACAGCAACAGGCTCTTGAATAACTGTCTTTTCATAGTTGTTTTTTGTTATAGAGTAAAATAATGGAAATAATCTATCACATTATACAAATATTTTTTGCGCCGCAAAGGGGTGTTCTTTACCTGCTCCTCGGCTTTGTCTTGTCTTTTATTTGAAACACGGCACGCATACCAACTCATTCATAGTTACCTATCTTGCCGATCCCCCTGTTGTGGCTTTTGGCTTTGGAGATGACATAAGGAGCAACCTTGACTCCAGGAGGAATTGCCTCGCTCTACGAGTTGCTACATTCGACCATGTATTCATATCGGACCTAATGTTTGTAAAAAGGGTTCGATGCCATAAAAGATTCGGCACAAATATAGCAAAAAAAATTCCAACACACGCACAAAAAAAGGGAAAAATATGCCAAATGCACCGTTTTTTCTTCTTTTTTGTTCATTTTTTGTTGTTTTCAATGCAAAATGGCAACAAAAATGTGCGTAACGGGAAGTAAGGATGTTAGAAGGAAGAGAGATGATGTAATAGGGATGATGGATGATTATAGCTAAATAGAATCAATGGTTTCTTCATGTCAGTATCTTTTTGTTTTTTACTTCGTTAATATCACATCGTCGGGTCCACAGGGCAAATAGATAGTATCATTTGCCAATGGAACAGTTGACTTGATAAAGTATTTGGTCCGTTGCTCCTCTATCGGGACAAACAAGGAGATGTGTCCGTCGCTATCTGAAGTTGCCTTACGTCCCAAAATATACATTTCTGCATTGGCTACCGCTTCCTCTTTGTCCGGATTCCACAATCGGAAATGGATGTCGCCATAGGGCGCACCCGGATTTTTCCGTGGCAGCCCCCATAAAGACCATGCATGACAGCATA
>CALBPV010000017.1 GCA_937899265.1 uncultured Bacteroidales bacterium | reverse complement strand
AAGGCTCGCGCGGCAGCGGAAAAGGCTCGCGCGGCAGCGGAAAAGGCTCGCGCGGTTACGATATCGCTATCCGACCGGGAGCGCGCAATCGTTGAACAGCTAAACAAAAAAGCATAGCTATGAAATTGAACGCAGCAAAGATAGAAGAGGCCAAAGCGTGGGTGGAGCAGAACGGGCTCTACCCACAGGCCTGCGGCTCGCCGGTTAAAGACTTTTGCGAAGCAATGGGCATCGACGACGCTACGTACCGCCGATGGTTGCAAAAAGCGGAATTCGCGGAAGCCATAACGCGCGCGAGAGAGCTCTTCCACACGAACACCGTGCGCGATGTCGAGAACGCGCTGGTAAAGGCGGCGAAGGGCGTTGACTTTGTGCACATCCGGGAGGAGAAGAAGGCGCAGAAGGTCAAGGAGTACGACGAGAAGGGCCGGAAAATCAAGGAGTACGACGGGCAGCCCATTGTCGTGAAGTCGATGCGGGAGACCGTGTACTACCCACCGGATGTCCGTGCGGCACAGTTCGTGCTCTCAAACATGGCGCCGGACAAGTGGCGCCAAAAGCAGGAGACGGTCGTATCGACGCCGGAGGGGGTAACCCTCCATTATGACAAGCCGGAGCAGAAGGAGCTCCTCGAAACGTTGGGGGAATAGGCTATGGACATGCGGTTCTCTCCGGTTTTTTGGAAATTGGCGGCGGCGGCTCGGAGCCACCCCCGTTACATTTCTATGCCGGGGGGAACGCGAAGCGGGAAGACATACAGCGTCCTGCAATACCTGCATCTCGTAATTCCCAAGGTAGACAGGGTGGGGGATATAACTTCCGTCGTCTCCGAAACCCTCCCGCACCTCAAACGCGGCGCCGTTCGTGACTTCGAGCGAATTGTCGGTCATCCTCTCTCCATGGACCCAAGGTGGAACGCTTCCGAAAATGTCTACACCTATGACAACGGCGCGCGTCTGGAGTTTTTCAGCGCCGACAGCTCGGGGAAGGTCCTCGGCCCGGCGCGCAAACGTCTATTTGTCAACGAGTGCAACCACATTGATTACGAGACCGCGCGCCAGCTGTTCGTCAGAACGACGGAGCTTATAATCCTCGACTACAACCCCGCGGCGACATTTTGGTGCGTGGAAAAAATTGAGGAACGCACCGGCTGCGTCACTATCCGTTCGACCTACAAGGATAACCCGTTCCTCACGCCGGAGCAGATAGCGGAGATTGAGGCGAACCGCGACGACCGCGACTGGTGGACAGTGTACGGCGAAGGAAAGCTCGGCAAGCTCGAGGGCCTCATCTACGCCTACACGAAAATTAACGCGCTCCCGGAGGTTGGAGGTAAAATGGAGACATGGGGCCTCGACTTCGGTTTTACGAACGACCCCACGGCGCTCGTTCACTGTCTAATCGACACGGGCCGGAAGCACATCTACCTCGACGAGGATATCTACGAGCGCGGGCTCCTCAACGACGACATCGCCGCCGGTATGGCCGCGGCGGGAGTGCCGAAGCACTCGACGGCCGTCTACGCCGATGCGGCTGAGCCGAAGACCATCGAAACCCTGTGCCAGTTCGGTTACAACGTGCTCCCGTGCGTAAAGGCCAAAAAAGCGGAGCAAATCCAGTCGCTCCGCGGTTATAAAATCTTCGTGACCAAGCGGAGCCTCAACACCATAAAGGAGCTTGACGGCTATGTCTGGATGAAAGACAAGGACGGCAACCCCACGAACGAGCCCATACCGAAGCGCGACCACGCTATGGACGCTTTCCGTTATGGCGTCTACACGCCCATCTACGGCGAGGGGGACGGCTCTTACATGATATCGTAAACACACCCAAAAAACGCCACCATGATAGACATTATCAGTTCTTACGCGACTCTCCCTTTGGGGAAGTACAACAAAATTCTCGAGATCTCGAAGGAGGAAACCCTCGAGGAAGGTGCCCGCAATCTCGCCATCCTCTCCGTGCTAACCGGCAAGACGCGCGACGAGTTGTGGGCGCTCACCCTCTCCGAAGTTGGCGAACTCACCGACGCCGCGGGCTTCCTCCTCGCGGAGCCTCCGACCATGCCGCTCCTCAAGTCCTACATCGTCGGCCGATTTGAGGTCGCTCCCCTCACGGAGGCCCGGAAGATGACGGCCGGGCAATTCATCGACTACCAGAGTTACGTCGCCGACAAAAGTGGGACGGACCTCACCTCCCGCATCCTCTCCGTCTTCCTCGTGCCAGTGGGTAAACAGTACGGCGAAGGCTACGACCCCGTCGAGCTCCAACAGGACATCGAGGAGTACCTGCCCGTCGCCGACGCCGATACGCTGACCGCTTTTTTTTTCGCTGTGTTGACGACGTACTGCGCGCGTATCCGAACCTCTTTGGCAAAGACGGCGAAGAAGGTCAAGGACAAGGAGAGGAGGAAGCAGCTGGCGGAGTCGCTGGCGACGCTGACGACGGAGCTCGCTTCGCTGAGAAGTGGGGCTGGCTTCGGAATGTCGACGCGGTCGCGGAGACTACGCGAAGCCCTTGGAACGACACGCTCCGCCTGTCCGTCTTTGAATTCTTCAACATCTTATGCTACCGGAATGACAAGATAGCGGAGGACAACAGGCTCACGCGCGAACAGCTCCGCAGGATGTAAAACCAAGCAGAAATTTGACAAATATGCGCTATTATATCGACTTCAACCAGACCGCCGCCGTGCTCGAGGAGTACGCCCGCCAGGTCGAGGCGCTCTACGGCGAGAGCATCGCGAAGAACGGACGGATTGCCACCGGCTCGCTCCTTTCCTCCGTGCATGTGGACGTCAAGAGGGAGGCCCGCGTCATCGGCGTAGACTTCAATGCCGCGAAATATTGGGAGTACGTCGAGAACGGCACCGAACCCCACTGGCCGCCGCCACCTGCAATCCGGAAATGGGTGGAGATAAAGCTGGAGCTTCCCGGCGCCACCGCTTCCGGCCGCCCGTTTCCCCGTGACGCCGCGATAAGGAGCACGACGTTCCTCGTATCGCGGAAGATAGCCCGCGAAGGGACGAAGGGCACGCACGATCTCGAGGAGACCCTGAACAGGCTCAACGCCGCATACGCTCAAAGGCTCACAGATGCGCTCGTCGCGGATGTCGATGCGGCGACAGACGCCGTCCTTCTTCCTTTCATTGGGACAGGCGGCAGGCCGTTAAAAGTCACAATAACCGTATAGACCGCCGTTGTGGACGCGCGCGGGGGCTTTGATATTTACAACCGACTATGGCAGCAACACAATTTTACCCTATATGGTGGAACCGTCCTGCCCTCGTGACCGGGCAGGAGTCCATCTGTTTCTCCGTCCTTGTGGACGGGGCTACCGTCTTTACGGGCAAGGCAGTGCGGCGTCCGGGCGATTCCTACAACGGGCAGCCCGTCATCCGCATCGACGCGCAAGACATCGTCGCCGACTATCTTTATCAGAACGCACCCCCGGTAGTCTCCAGACAGGCTCCGGCGCACGTGGCTGCGGAAGTGCGCATCCTCTGGGGCGCTACGGCGGAAGACCTTCAAGACGACCCGCAAGAGGCGAGCCGCTATTACATTGTGAACGACTGGAGCGTCGACCGTTCGCGGACTTACTACGGCGACAATGTGCTCCTCTCCCTTTCTGCACAAATCCGGAACGAGTACGACCCCCGCATGCCCATTGTCCTGACGGTCCTCTGCCCCGGAAGCGCCGGATATTACTCCGGCAGCATTTACATAGCAAGGAACGGGACTGCCGTATATGACGAGCAAGTGGTGCAGGACTATGCCGTGAACATTGGCTACGACCCTTTGCTAACGCACCAACAGGCCGGCGACGTCATTACCGTGCGGGACAACACCAACAAGCTCGACCTCTCATACCGGTTCGCCGAGAAGTGCGGCCGCTATGCTCTTTACTATATCAACGCCTTCGGAGGGTGGGATGCTCTTCTCTGCAAGGGGGTTTATACCGAGCGCGAGACCTACGAGCGTCAGACGACAGGGGTGCGCGAACGCCTTACGGGGATATCAACGACCGGACGACAGAAGGAGAACTACCTCAACGAGGCGCTCCGCTCCATAACGCTCCGCACCGGCATCCTTACCGACGACGAGGCCTCAAGGATGTGGCACTTGCTCGGCTCAACTTGGGTATACCTTTTCGACATGCTCGACGGAAATTTTTACCCCGTCGTCATAACCAACAGCGAGTGCGTCTTCAAGACATACAAAAACCAGAACCGCAAGCTCGTCGAGTATGCCATCGACATAGATATCGCACAAAATTTCATCCGCCGTTAACATGGTTATATCGCTTTACCTCAACGGCTCACTCGTTGACGCCGATACCCGGACGCTCGTGGCTCTTACGTGGCAGCAGGAAGACCTCGACAACCCCACGATAGTGAAGAACAGCTACTCGAACAGCATAACACTCCCGGGCACAAAGAGGAACAACCGTCTCTTTGGCGCCTTCTGGAGGCTGGACCGCGTCACCGGCACCGGCTTCGACCCGCTGCGCCGCGTTCCCTTCCAACTCATGGGAGAGGACGGCTCTCTCATCGAGAGCGGCTACTGCAAGCTCGACAGCGTGGTCCGCGAGGAAGCGGCAGTCACGTACCGTGTCTCGCTCTTCGGAGGCCTCGGCGGCTTTCTTTACGGCCTCATGTATGGCAGCGGCGGGGACAAGAAAACCCTCGCGGACTTGGATTTCATCGGCGGGGGTGACGCCGAGCTCGACTTTGAAATTAACGCAGTGAACGTCCTCGCGGCGTGGCAGCGTTTGGGACACGGAGACGGTTACAGCATCTGGGACGTCGTCAACTTCGCGCCGATGTACAACGGCCTCCCCCCGGGGGAGTTCGATGCAGGCAAGGCCTTCGTCCCCGTAGGCTCCGCGAAGTGCGTCGCGCAGACAGGCCACACCGGCCGCGACGGCTACGCCCTCGCCACCTTCCCCAAGGACTTCACGGAGTGGGAAGTGAGGGACCTGCGCTCGTACCTGCAGCGGCCTGTCGTCTCGTTCGCGGCAATCCTGCGGGCCATCGCGAAACCGGCGAACAACGGCGGCTACACCTTCGACTGGAGTGCCGTGCAGGGTCTCGCAGACCTGTGGATGACTTTGCCGATGCTCGGCTTCTCCGGCACTTTTAAGCAGTCGTCCGGGCAGCTCTCCCTCACCTGGGACGCTACGACCTTCGAAGGCGAGGGCGGCACCGATATCAGTATCGACGTAGCCCCCCAAGGGGCAGGGACAAAGCAGACGTTTAACATGAAGGCGTCGCTCCGCTTTACCGCGGCGGGAGCTTCTGCCGACCCCCTTTGGCTCTTCCGCCCCGGGGCCACGCAGGCCTTCTTCGTGCAGCTCCTCGCCTACGACTCCGACGACGACCTCGTGGGCGGTTCTTCCGTTCACTTTGTCGCGGGCGCTCTCGAAGGGAACGACGACCCCGCAGAAATCGCACGGCTCGTCGGCTACTCTCCCAAATGGAGCGCGGGGGTCGAGTACGTCACGGAGCTGGCATACGCGGAGCCCGTCATCGGCGATACCTACAAGCTCGCGAACGACATCCCCCTCACGCTGGAGGCCTATGACGTCGAGCGCCTTCGTGTTGAGGTCGTCCCGGTCTCCGTTCCGTGGTTCTCCGGCAGCTTCCCAAGCATAAACGCTCCATTCGCTTACGACGGCACCGACACCTTCCCCTTGACGACTCTGTACTTCGAGGACGGAGGCGACAGCACCTACACCTACGAGGGCGCGAAGACCGTGCAGAGCGGGGCGCTCATATCGAAAGCCCTCCTTCTCGGCGGTACGGCGTCCCCGGCGGAGTATCTCGTCGGCTTCTGCAAGCTCTTCGGACTCTACCTTCATTACGACGCCGTCGAGAAGAAGGTCACCGTCCTCACCCGGGCGGACTACTACAACGGCGGGACGCTTGCCATTGACGGCATGATCGACCGCTCCCGGGAGTTGGAAATCGTGCCCAATTCCGTCGTGGAGCGCTGGCTGGACTTCCAGTTGGAGGAGGCCGGCACGGCTTTCGGCTCCCTGTATAAGACGCTGACGGGCCGCGACTACGCCTCGCATCGCGTCGACACCGGCAGCGAATTCAACGCCGACCACAAAGACGTCCTCGAGGGCTCCCCGTTCAAGGCCGCTCCCGCGTCGCTCGCCTACGGCCGTTACTTCTACATCGTGAACGACAAGCAGACTGCAGGCGACGCAGACACCATCGTCCCTTCCCCTTTCATGGATACGGGGAACAAGTACACCCTCTGGGACTCCGGAGGGGTAGCCGAGGACTACGAACTCGACACCCCCGGCGCGGCTTCCGTCTTCACTCCCCTACCCCAGAACGAATTCCTCGACGTCACTGGCGCCGGGTACGACGGTTGGTTCCGTATGCAGATGCACGACAGCGACCGCAAGTGCATCGAGGGCGGCACCGGCGTGCTCCTCTTCCTCGAGGGCTTCAATTACGTGCCTATGCAAGTGACGGACGACGAGGCCGGCATGTTCGTGGTGAACGGCAAGCCGTGTTGGAAGCCCTACCTCGGCACGGCGCGCAACCTCTACGCTCCCTCGTTCCTCTCGCTGCGGTTCCTCCGTTCGTGGGGCGCCGTAGTGGAGGACTCGCTCGACCTGGGGCTTCCCAGGCAGCTCGACATGCCGAACATGCGCTACGATGCTGACGTGACGCTCTTCGCGAAGCGCTGGGGAGCCTTCCTCTCTGACCGGTATGACCGCGACGCGAAGGTCGTCACGGCGTGGGTGCGCTGGCAGCGCGTGCAGGTGAACGGCGAACTCCTTCGCCGGTTCTACTGGTTCGACGGTTCCTTGTGGTTCCTCAACAAGATAGCGGAATACAACCCGGCCGACGGCGGGCCCGTCAAGTGCGAGTTCGTGCGTGTTATGGATTCGGACAACTATACCGCCGGGCAGGTATAAAACAACAATCAAAACGCTCTACACTATGGCAGAAGAGACAACGAAAAGAATACTCGAGGTTGAGGTGAAGGACGCGCAGGCGCTTGGGAACCTTGCCGCGAAAGTGGATGAAGACCGCGAGGCAATCAGGGGCCTCGATAAGGCCTCCGAAGAATATCAACAGGGGCTCGTCAAGCTGAAAGCAGACCAAGAGGCGTACAATAGTACGCTACGGATAGCGACGAAGGAGGCGGGCGCCGCGAAAGGGTCGTACAACGAGCTCAACGCGCAGCTCATGAAGCTCAAGAAAGCGTGGAAGGAGACGTCCGACGCCACGGAGCGCGCGGCCCTTACGCAGCAAATTAACGCAGTGAAGGGGGAAATGGCGAAGCTCGACCACAGCATCGGCAACTGGCAGGCCAATGTCGGCAATTATGCTGCATCTTTTCAACAGGCCATGACCTCTATGGGTATGGCGACCAATCCTCTCGCTACCGGTATCAAAGGAGTCGGCGCAGCCCTGAAGGCGATGCTTGCCAATCCGGTCGTCGCTGTCGCCGCTGCCGTCGTCGCCGTGGTGATGAAGGTTGTGAACGCTGTGAAGAAAAACGAGGATGCGGTGAACCGGCTCAAGGTCGCATTCGCTCCCATGCAGGGCATCCTCACCGTCTTTCGGCAGGCGATGGACAAGGTCGTCGGCGTCGTCGTTACGGCCGTCGAATGGTTCGGCAAGGCCGCGAACGCCGTGGCGAACTTCTTCAAGATAGCGAACAAACAGAGGGAGGACGCCACCGCCATAGCGGAGAAGGAGGTAGCCCTGCAGAAGGAGCGTAGGCAGGTAGCGGAAGACAATGCGAAATCGCAGCTCAATATCGCGAAGTGGGAGGCGGAGGCGGCCAAGAAAGGCCGGAACGCCGCGGAGCTCCTCCGGAAAGTTGAGAAGGAGAAAAACGCCATCAAGGAACGCAACAAGACGCTTGCGCAGAACGAACTCGAGCTGGAAAAGCTCCGGGCCGAACAGTCGGCGAACAGTACCGCGGAGAACGATAAGCTCACGGACGCAACCGTCAAGGCTACCGAGGCCGAGACGGAGTATTACCGTTCGATGCGCCGCACGAATAGTCAGCTCGAGGCGGCGGAAAAGAGGGAAAAGGCCCTCAACTCCGCAAGGGAAGAGCACGGGGCCGCCGCGAAGCTGCCCGGCTACGAGACGGACGAGGAGGTCGCTGCAGCGGAAGCGGAAGAGGCTGCCAGCATCGCCGCGGAGACGGTCCGCATTAAAGCCGAAGAAGAACGGAAAGGACAGGTGGCGAAGTGGGCCACGGAGCGCATGGAAGCACAGGAAGAAGCCGCGAAGAGGGAAGCCGACATCGTAGCGAAGTGGGAGGAGGAAAAGACCGCGAAGGAGAAGGAAGAGCAGGAGAAGCGCAAGGAGAACCTCCAGGACGCCGTGCAGGGCATCGCGGATATTATGGGCACCGTCGCCGACATTTACGAGGAAGACATCAAGGCCCGGCTGGCCGCCGGAGAAATTAATGAACGGCAGGCAGAGGAGGAATTCAAGAACGTTAAGGCCCTGCAGATTTCGCAAGTGTGGATAAACACGCTCGCCGGGATGACCGCCGCCATTTCTTCCGTGCAGAAGCTGGGGCCCGCAGGATGGGCAGTCGGTGCCGTGCAGGCCGCGTCACTCCTCGCCAGCGGCATCGCACAGACGGCGAAGATTCGCAACACCGAGATAGGCAGCACCTCCGGCGCCACGACGTCGAGCTATACCGCATCGCGCGCCCCTGCGGTCGTCACGCAGGTGCAGCAGGTCCGCACGGTTACGAGCGCTTCCGACGAAGAAGCCATCAACACCCGCAACCAGCAGCCGATCGTCGTCTCCGTCGTCGACATCGAGAACGCAGCGGCGCACAGGGCTGCAAAAATCGCGGAGACATCCTTCTAAACCCCGGCCCCGTTGGACAAAAAACGGGGCTTTGATATATGACAGCAGTATGAATACCACAAAAATCCACGGAATACCAGTCTACAAAGCCGTAATCGGCGACGAAGACTGCGGAATGAAGAAGATATCGCTCGTCGATTTCCCGGCCGTTGAAAAGGATTTTCAGGCCTTTAGCGCACAGAAGAAGACACTCGCCTACAGCGTGGCCGACGAAGAACGCCAGCTCGTTTACGGCGTAATTATGCGGGCCAACTATCCAATTTACCGCAATGACAAAGATTTCGGCGAATATTTCGTCGTCTACACTCCGGAGGTCATCCGCGATATGGCGGAAAAGTACCTCAAGGAGAACAGACAGAACAACGTCAACCTCCAACACGAGGAAGGCACCGACGTTGAGGATGTCAACCTTGTGCAGTACTTCATCAAAGACAGCGAGAAGGGCGTAGCCCCTGCGGGCTTCGAAGACGTTGAGGATGGGTCCCTCTTCGGAGAGTTTCACATCGAGAACGCCGACGTCTGGCAGGCTGTCAAGGACGGCACCTACAAGGGTTTCAGCCTCGAAGGCTTTTTCACTCTCGTGCCGGACACCGAGGTAGTGAGCACCGAGAAGGTTCAAGACGTACTCGACTGGCTCGATTCTTTTCTCTCCACCAACAAAATAAAGAAAACCGAAATGAGCATCATTGCAAAAGTTAAGACCACGCTCACGAAACTGTTGAGCGAGGTATCCTTCGGCTCCGTCACTACTGACAAGGGAGTCATCAACTGGGACGGGGACGAGCCCTTGAAGGAGGGGGACGCCGTCTATTCCCTCGACGAAGAAGACAACAGGGCCGACCTCGCCGACGGCGACTACAACACCGAAACGCAGAAGATTACCGTCAAGGACGGCAGGGTCGACTCTATTGAGGACATTCCCGCACCCACGGAAGAGGAGAACGAGCCGGAAGTCACTCCGGAAAAGAACAACACCGACCGCAAGAGCCTTTTCGCCAGCGTGCGCGCTTTCTTCGAACGGAGCTTCTACGAGAAGCAGCAGAGCATCAAAGACGCCATCCGCGCCCTCGGCGGCCGTTTCGAGTACGGTTACATCGTCGACGCGGGCGAGAACTTCGCCGTATACTGTTTCTGTGACGAAGACGACTGGAAGGACAGGTATGTCCGTTTCGCAGTATCGTGGAACGAAGACGGCACCGCGAACGTCTCCGACGAGACCGAGGTAAAGATCGCCTTCGTGCCTATGGACTACGAATATGACGCAGTTACGAAGGAGGCGGAAACCCTCCGCGAGGAGAACGCCGCCCTCCGCGAACAGGTCGAGCGGATGAAGAAGGCGCCCGCCGGAGTCCCTGCGAGTACCGCCTTCAAGAACGAGGTCGAGAACAAGGGTAAGAACACGAAGCTGGGACGCATCAACACCTTGCTCGGATAGTTCCACACGTATCAGCACAAAAGCCCCCGGAGAGGAAACAGAAGGCCCTCCGGGGGCTTTTGTGTGACGAAATCGGACAGCCTCTCGCTTTTGGATATATGAAGGCAGCGAAAACCCTTTAAAAAGCTGAATATTATGGCACTTATGGACAACCCTAACTACATAGTCGAAAATCTCCCTGACTATGTGAAGAACAACGAAGATCTCCTTGTGAAGGACGTCGTCTTCGGCGCTTCTACTGTCAAGAGGCTCGTACCCCAGACCGGTATCAAGACCTCCGCGCACCTCAACTACCTCGACGTCAATGTGGCGTTTCAGAACGGCAACGGCTGCGGCTTCAACCCCGTAGGCACCGCCGAGCTCTCCGAACGTGACATCGTCACCGGCCTTATCAAGGTCGACATGGAAATCTGCCCGGACAAGCTGCTCGGCAAATATCCGGAATACCTCGTCCGCATCCCGGAGACCGAACGCGCCTCCCTTCCCTTCGAGGAATGGCTGATCCGCGCCATCATCGCCGACATCCAGAAAAAGCTCGAAGTGGCCGTCTGGCAGGGTAACACCGAAAGCGAAGACGGCAACCTCAACCGCTTCGACGGCTTCATCAAGATTCTCGCCGGCGAAGACGCCGTTATCACCGAGGACATAGACTACGGCACCGACGCCTATGAAGCCATCAAGGCCGTCATCCTCAAGCTCCCCGGCTACGTCTACGACAAGGGCGACGTCGAGGTGCATGTCTCCCCGGAGCTCTATCGCTCGTTCATCTTCGACATGGTGGAGAAGAATTACTACCACTACAGCGGCCCGGAGAACGAAGCTCCCGCCGAGTTCGTCTTCCCCGGCACCCGCGTGAAGGTCGTTCTCACTCCCGGCCTCGCTGGCACTTACAAGATAGTGGCAGGCCGCGCGTCGAACTTCTATTACGGCACCGACGCCGAGAACAACGAGGAAAAGGTCAAGGTCGTCTACGACGAGAAGGAGGAGACCTTCTTCGTCAAGGCCCGCTGGAATTCCGGCGTACAGGTAGCCTTCCCGGACGAGGTGGTCGTCGGTACTATCGCCGACGAGGCCCCGGACGAGAACCCGGACTAACATCCGACCAAATGAACAAGAGAGGGGGCGGGGCCTGCAACGCCCGGCGCCCTCTCTTTTTAAATAACCCTAAAAAACTGAATATTATGTCCTGTCTGCAAACACTTTCCACATTCGTCAAAGATTGCGAAGCAAATGTCGGCGGCCTTAAAAAGATAGTTCTCGGACTTTTCGACGGCATAACCGCGAAGACACTCGACGGCGCTGGCAACCAGCTGGCAACCTTCACCCTCGACGAAAATTACAACGTTTACGCCTTCCCCTTCAAGAAAGGGCAGGCCTCCCTCGCATCTTCTCCGCAGTTCAACGACGCCGGGGAATACACCGGCGAGCAGATCACCCTCGAGGTGAACTTCACCCGCCAGGACACCTCCAAGCGCGCCTCCATCGCCGGGCTGTCTGTTAACGACCTCTTTGCCTTTGTTAAAGACAACAACGGCAAGTGGTGGTACATCGGCTTCGATGCGCCCCTCACCCGCACCGGAGGAGACTCGACCACCGGCAGCAACGCAAGCGACACCAACGCTTACGGCGTCAGCCTCTCCAATCAGGAGAAGGGCCTGCCCTACGGCGTCGCTCCCGCCATCGTTGAAGCCCTCGAACTCGAAACTACCTAATAATGTGTTAGTAACGTTTCCATATTTTTCATAACCCTAAACCACGAAAAGAGCCCGCAGCGATGCGCGCTCTTTTTTCTTTTGGACGAATTCCCCCGTTTGTATATCTATGGACGAAATGATACACCTCGACAACACTACTGACGCGCAAACCGTCTTCCTCCCCTTCACCGGTTTGGAAGAAGACCGCGCCCCCGCGCTCCTCCACTTCCGTGATACTGTCTCCCCGCAGGCGGATGTCTTCGCCGTCAACATCGAGGCCCTCGTCGTGAATGGCGTTCACGTGTCGGCAGCATGCAGGCTTCCGGAAGGCGTGAGGGACGGCGACTACAATTGGTTCCTCAACCAATCTCGCGGGCTCGTATCTATGGGCCTCGCGCAGATAGGAACACGGAAGCCGTCCCCGGCCGGGAAACCCTACCCCAATCAGAAACTCGTCATCAAACAGAGCTAAAAAATGGACTATAAGAACAACAACGAAGCACAGGTCTCCATCCCCCTCTCTTTCATGTCGCTCGATCCCTACCTCGAGCGCGTCATCGTCGAACCGACGGAGAAGGTTATGGCGGGCCGAGACTGGGTACAGTGGGGCGACCGCAACCAGTATCCGCACTATATCATCGACCTCTATAAGACCGTGACGACGCTCCGAAGCATCATCAACGGCGTAGTCGACTACGTCGCGGGCGACGTAGTAAGCCTCAACGCCCCGGCTCCTTACGGCGAGAATTACTTCAACGCCAAAGGCGACACCGCCGAAGACATCGTTCGGAAGACCGCGAAGAGCATAGCGGAAACGGGTGGATATGCGTGGCAAATCATCCGCCGCAAAGACGGCAAGGGCCTCGCCGAAATGTACGTGCTCCCCATGGAGAACATCCGCAGCAATGAAGACAACACGGTCTTCTATTATTCGGAGAAATGGGCAAAGAGCGGCATGTCCCCCGTGCTCATTTATCCCAAATGGATGAAAGACGCGAGGACCGTCACTTCCGTGCAGACGAAGAACGGCGAAAAGGAGGAGAAGGACAACCTCGACAGCGTCTTTTATTTCAAGATGTGGGGGGAGGGCGTTTACCCGGAGCCCCTTTATGCTGCATCCATCAAGGATTGCGAGATAGAGCGTGGAATAGACGAGTACCACCTCGGCAATCTCGAGCGCGGCTTCATGGCGTCGTATATCATTAATTTTAACAACGGACAGCCCTCCGACGAGATAAAGAAGCAGATCGAGAAAGCCATGAACGATAAATTTGGCGGCAAGCGCAACGCGGGCCGCATCGTTTACAGCTGGAACAAATCGCTCCAGTCGAAGACCACCGTGGAGAAGATTGAGACCTCCGACTTCGCGGAGAAGTACGCCGCGTTGAGCAAGCACGCGCGACAACAGCTCTTCACCGCTTTCCGCGCCAATCCGAACCTCTTCGGCATACCGACCGAGAATCTCGGCTTCTCGTCCGAAGAATACGAGAGCGCCTTCAAGCTGTTCAACCGCACGACCGTGCGGCCCATCCAGAAGGCTATCCTCCGCGGCTTCGACAAGGTTTTGGACATGTCTGACAGCGTCACAATTAAACCGTTCACTCTCGAGGGGGAGAAGGAAGACACCGTAAGGGGGGAGGAGGCCTAAAACTATGGAATACCAGTTGCTTACAAACGAGGAATTCGTGAAGGCCCTCATGCCAATTTCCGACAATCTGGCGGGGAAGTACCTCGCTCCCTCCCTCATGGAGGCGCAGGAAATGGGGCTCAAGCCGATACTCGGCTCCCTCATGGTCACACGCCTTCAAGAGCTCCTCGCCACCGGAGAGGTGACCGGGGACTTTTCCCTCGACTTCAATAAGGATTTCACGAACGGCGCCGGGCCTGTCCTCTACAAGACACTCCTCCACAAGTGTCAATTTTACCTCGCCTATAAAGCCGTCGCGGAGCTCCTTCCGAAAATATCTTACAAGATAAACAACATGGGACTCGTGAAGACATCCGACGACCGCGTGGAGAACGCAAGCCGCGAGGAGGTCGACGCGAACATCGAGTACTATGAAAGCAAGGCGGATTTTTATGCTACGGAGATACAGGGCTGGGTGCTGGCGAACATCGCCGGGCTCCCGGAGATAACTGCAACCCAGTGCGGGAAAATTCGCGCGCACCTGTTTGACGCCGCTTCCTGCGGTATATTTCTGGGGGGTCCCAGGGGGAGGATGTAGCCATGACGCTTTTGCAGCTCACCCGGGCCATCGAAGACCTCGCGAAGAACGAGCCGACCGTCTCATCCATCGTCCGCAACGACATCCTCCGGCTTAATGCGGCCCCGGCCGTCAAGTATGGCGCCTTCGCGTGGACGCAGGGGACACACAGCGTGGCCGGTGACATGGTCTCCTTCCAACTCTACCTCTACTTCGTCGACCGGCTTATGCCCTCAAAGGAGAACGAGGTGCAGGCGGAGAGCGTCGCCATATCTACGCTTGTGCACATCCTCAAGGGGCTCGAAGACGTGGAAGACGTGGATGTCGGAGAGAGCTCGCGCATCGTTCCCTTCTCCTACCGCTTCGCCGACGAGTGCGCCGGAGCTTATACGGAGGTGACAGTCACCGTCCCTGTGGACTATGCCTGCAACACTGCCGTGCCCGGTCTCGACGGCTTCGAGAACCTCGACAACGATGAAAACATACTAATACGCAAACCGTAAAATATTTGACACCATGGACTTCACTATTACACAGGCATTCCTCGCCGAATATATCATACCGAACGACTCGCAGGAGATAAGCGCGGATGTGCTCAACTCGGCGTTTCAGGCTCTCATGGCCGACATCGACGCCGGTTTGGCTTCGCTCGCAGACGATATCGCGGCGGCAGTCGTTGAGGCTTTCGGCGAGAGTATAGGCGCGGCGGCAGACAACGCCCTCGCCGCGAAAGAGTCGGCGGACACTGCCGCAACGAATTCCGGGGACGCGAAGACGGCAGCCGAAGGAGCGAAAGCGTCGGCGGATGCCGCCAACGTCAACGTCGGTGACGTTGGCAGCGCGCTCGAAGCTATCCTCGACAACCGCACGCCCCTTCCTTCCGGGCTCTGCTTTGCTTATACCTCTTATTCTTCGGCCATAACGGTTTTGGACCTCTCCGGCTGCGTCTTCCCCGATGCAGCCACGAGAACGGACGCGCAGTACATGTTTTACAACTGCTCCGCCCTCCAATCTCTCACCCTTCCGGAGGGTTTCGGCGCAGCCATTACGAACGCATACAACATGTTCTCCTACTGCGTCGCCCTCCAATCTCTCACCCTTCCGGAGGGTTTCGGCGCAGCCATTACGAGCGCATCGGCCATGTTCCAAGGCTGTAGACATCTCCAGACGATCTCGAAGTTCTCTCTTGCATCGGTCTCAAATACCTCACAGGCTTTCTACAGCTGCTCCGCCCTCGAGAACGTCGGAGGCTTCACCGGCCTAAAAATCTCCCTTTCCCTCTCCTCCGCAATCCACCTTACGCTCCAGAGCGTCGTCAACATCGTCACGGAAGCGGCTGCCGTCAATACCGCGCAGACGCTTACGCTTCACGCGAACGCCTACGCCCGCGCGCAGGCAGACACGGAGGTATACGAATACAACGGCAACACCTACACCGGTATCATCGCCCTCGCAAACGCGAAGGGCTGGACCATCGCAAGCGCATAAAACACTACAGCCATGACTATAGCAGAATACCTCCTCCAGCTCAACAGCATACGAAACGACCTCGATGGCGCTATCGAGGCTCTGGGTGCGACTCCGGGGCCGAGGTTCGCCACCTTCGCCTCGTCGATATTGGACCGGGCAGACGCGATCATCGCTTCTCTCGCACAAATCGCCGGAGAGGCACAGGACGACATCGACGAAGCCCTGACGAGCATTGCCGACAGCAAGAACGAGCTCTATGACGCCATCGTAGCAAAGGGGGGAACACTCGCGGAAGACGCTCCCCTATCGGACTATGCGGATGCCGTGGACGGCATTTCCGCCGGAGAGTTCCCTGCCGGAATATCGTTCGCTTTCAGTCTTTCAATATCCTTGGATTTTTCCGACATTGTCTTCCCCGATGCAGCCACGAGAACGGACACGCAGTACATGTTTTACAACTGCTCCGCCCTCCAGACGCTCACCCTGCCGGAGGGTTTCGGCGCAGCCATTACGAACGCATACAGCATGTTTTACTACTGCGTCGCCCTCCAATCTCTCACCCTTCCGGAGGGTTTCGGTGCAGCCATAACGAACGCATACAGCATGTTTGACTACTGCATCGCCCTCCAGACGCTTACCCTTCCGGAGGGTTTCGGCGCAGCCATTACGAACGCATACAACATGTTCTCCTACTGCGTCGCCCTCCAATCTCTCACCCTTCCGGAGGGTTTCGGCGCAGCCATTACGAGCGCATCGGCCATGTTCCAAGGCTGTAGACATCTCCAGACGATCTCGAAGTTCTCTCTTGCATCGGTCTCAAATACCTCACAGGCTTTCTACAGCTGCTCCGCCCTCGAGAACGTCGGAGGCTTCACCGGCCTAAAAATCTCCCTTTCCCTCTCCTCCGCAATCCACCTTACGCTCCAGAGCGTCGTCAACATCGTCACGGAAGCGGCTGCCGTCAATACCGCGCAGACGCTTACGCTTCACGCGAACGCCTACGCCCGCGCGCAGGCAGACACGGAGGTATACGAATACAACGGCAACACCTACACCGGTATCATCGCCCTCGCAAACGCGAAGGGCTGGACCATCGCAAGCGCATAAAACAAGTAAAACAAATAAAACAATCAAAACACCATGAAACACCTCACAGCACCCGCAGGCCAATTTTACACGCAGGCCGCAGACGTCGAGCCGACGGCTCGCATTTTCGTCACCCAGCTCTCCCTCGCCGACATTGACAGCGAAGACAATTGGAGACTCTCAACGCAAGAAGAGAGAGACGCCGTCCTTGCGGAGGTCGATGCCCTTCTCGAGGATGAAAGAAGGGGTTTGGAAGAATAACCACGTTTTTAAGCGCTCTGACGAACGCGAACGAAAAAATGGCACCCTTCCTCGTTTTTCGTCTCCGGCTCGCGCACGCGCGAGAATAAGCGGCAAAAATCAAATTCCCTAAACTTTTCAATATGGAGCCAACGACCAATACCTTCACGGTAATTTTCTCGAGCCTCGCCGCTGTCGGCGGGCTGTCCGGTATCGCCGCCCTCGTTAAAGTGCTCATCTCTGCACGCAATGAAAAGGACGCAGGAAAGATAAAGAACACCGACGCGACAATTGAAGCTCTGCAGAAGAGCATAACCGCATACGATAAAGTCATTGAAGACCTTAAAAACGAACGCGAAGAGGCGAAGGCCGAAGCGCGCGAGCATCGAGATGCGAAGGATGTCCTCCGCGAGGCCTGCATGGCGGCGGAGAGCGCCGTCTGCATTAACTGGGCGTGCCCCCTCCGGGACCCCGCAAGGGGAACCGGCAGAGCTTTCCTCCAACAGCATCGCGACGAGGCCGATCTTGGCGGCAACTACAAGACACTCCGCCAGATAGCCCACGAGAAGGGGCTAAAGCTCAACATATGGGACCCCTCGAACCCCGTAGGGGCCCGGGACTACGTGGAAATGCCGCAAGGCGGTGAAAAGGAGGGGAAGGTATGAATACCGGGAAACAGGGCCGCGACCTTATAAAGCAGTTCGAAGGATATAGGAGTACGTCATACCTTTGCCCCGCAGGCGTGTGGACGATAGGCTATGGCCATACGAAAGGCGTAACCGCCGGGCAGTATTGCACGCGCGCGGACGCAGAACGCTTTCTTTCCGAAGACCTCCAGACCGCGGAAAATACCCTCAACCGGTTCGCGGAAACGAACGACCTCGTGCTCCGCCAGTGCCAGTTCGATGCGCTCGTCTCTTTCATCTTCAACGTCGGTACAGGCAACTGGTCGAAGTCAACTCTCCGCAAGCTCGTAGCCGCAGACCCCGGCGACCCCTACATCCGCTACCAGTTCTCGCGCTGGGTTTACGGAGGAGGGAAAGAGCTGCCGGGACTTGTAAGAAGGCGCAAGGCGGAGGCGGACCTGTACTTCAAAGAGCCCACATGAAGTCGCAGAGATAGCGTGCTTTTCGATGTTGAATTATAATAATTTTTAACTGCTTTCCGATACCCGGAAAGCAGTTTTTATGCCATTTTGGCCCTTAAAATTGTAGGACAATTTCCCCCGATTGTCACACAATTCCATATCTTGCCATAAGCAAACGAACTGGCCAAAAATCTACCCCAAAGGGCCCAAATGTCCACGTGTTTAAAGTTTTACACATTTTACACGTGTTTAAAGTTTTACACATTTTACACATTTTGGTCCAGCTCGCCGGAGGTCTCTGTTTGCCTGTCCCGCCAGTACATACAGGCACGGCCGGACGGCTGTACCGGCTTCGCCGTAGGGGCGCAGCCGCAGAGGAGAAAGAGTTCATAAAGCCATCGTCCCCACCGGCAATTTCCGCAAGTTCTTGGCGCGTTCATCGCTCGGCAATTGTAAAGTGAACCCCGACGGAGACATAGGGAGCGACCGCAAAGCCGCCGGAGTTCCATACAGATGCGACGCCGACACGAGATTCCAAGGAGAGACGAGGACCGGCAGCATAGGTCGCGGAGAGGCCTGCGGCGCCCGCAGCGATTGGCGGGAGCACCTCAACGGACGCGAAGGCGTTGAGGTTCAAGGAAGGGCGCACGGTGCGCGTGACCGTTACTTCCCTCCACGAGATAGCGAGGGAGTCGAGGCTGGCGTTATGACCGCTTACAACTGCGGCCCACCCTTCACCCGTATAGGTCACCTTCTCAATGGGGACATCTACCTCAACGCTATCGCCAGGAGCACCGGAGAGCGGAAGGCTCTCCCTGACGGGGGGCAGGGGCTTCAATGACGCAGGAGCGGGGATCACCGGCTTGTCGATATGAATAACGAAACTTGTGTCGACAATTACGCTGCCGGGCTTCGGAATTTCCGTGCGCACTTCCTTCCGGCCGGTAGCACGACCGAGGAGATAGCTTCCCGCCAGTGCCAGCACGATGCAGGCACCGGCGAGGAAGTAACGGAGGGCATTGGAGTTGAGGTTCATCGGATTGAACTGTAAGAGCTTGGAGTTCCGTCTACAGACGTGTCCTCGATGCAGTCGAGCATGTGAAAGTAATTGGCGGCGGCACCTTGTGCGTAGCTGTCCATGAAATTTTTTACGTTTTCCATATTTTTATTTTTTCTTTGACAAAAATACGTAAAATATTTCAATGTTGTTCACTTTTTTTCGATTTTTTTCGAAACATCCGCGGCATATATATTTTTCACTCCGCGACCTCGCTCTTGTCTTTTTTTTCTATCTTTGCACAACCGCCACGGAGTACGAAGAGACCGGCCAATTATCGTCATTTTTGCAGATGTTGCACACATGTTGCACGATGTGAAGAGTAGAAGAGCGCTAACGACCTGAAATGCAGCGACATAGCGACCAATTCCTGCAAAATACGGATATTTGTAGGCCTTTCAGGCAAAAAACAGACCAGAAGGCACCGAGGGGCCTCCGACATAAAAAGACGCCACCAACCTCGCGAAAAAAATATTAACATCTTTTATAATTTTTCCGCAGATGTTGCACAAATGTTGCACAAATTTATTTACCTTCGTGCGATTATGGCAACACTCAAAGCTCTCGTCCTTCCCCACCAGCAACGCGCCGACGGCTGCTACCCCGTCAAAATTCGACTAACGCACAACCGCCGTGTCCGCTGGATACGCACAACCCTCGTGGCGAGGCCGGAAGACCTCACTCGCGCTCTGAAATTGAAAGGGTATGTCGCTACTCGCGCCGATGCCGAAGTGTTGAGGCTCCAACGAATTCTCGAAGACCTCGGCGCGTTCGAAGCCGCGCAAATGGATGTCGACGATATCCTCGCATACCTGCAAAATGCAGAGCGCCGCCGCCGCGGGACCGCACTGTCGTGGGACGCTTGGTGCGAGGATTTCATCGCCACCAAATCGCCGGGCACCGCGAAAGTGTACCGAACGGCCGTCAATGCCTGGCACAGGTATCATCCCGCCGACTGCTCTATCAACGACCTCCGCACCTCCGACGTGCGCGGCTTCGTCGAATTTATATCGGAGGAGAACAGCGTCAGGAGAACGAAACACCCGGCCGCGAAGACATCGGCACCGAGAGATTACGCCGTGCAGCTGGCGGCAATTTTCGCGGCCGCGCAGGACTATTACAACGACCCCGACGAAGATGAACCCGTCATCCCCCGTCGGCCCTTCGCGAATGTAAAGCTCCCGCGACGGCGCATAATTGGCCGCGGGAAGAGGCCGCTCACCCGCGAGGAAATTCAGGGGATAATCAATGCGAGAAATAGCGGGGACCTCTCCGACAACGCCGCACTCGCTTGCGACGTCTTCCTCCTTGAATTTTGCCTCATGGGGATGAATACGGCAGACCTATACGCGGCGGCGCCCGCATCGAACGGCGAACTCGTGTACCGGCGGCAGAAGACTCGCGGCGTCCGTGAAGACGCGGCCGAAATGCACGTCCTCATCCCTCCGCAGGCGCTACCCTATCTCGAGAGACTCCGCGACCCGGCAGGAAAGCGCCTCACCGCCCTCTACCATCGCTTCCCCTCCGCTGTCGACGCGAACGCCGCGTTGAGGGAATACCTTATGCCCATATGTCGAGACCTCGCCATCGTTCCGACAGCGTCGGCGAACTCCTTCCGGAAAGCATGGGGAACAATTGCGAGGAGTGCCGCCGTCGGTGGTGATCGCGGCACAGTCGACGAGGCGTTAAACCACGCACCGGCCTCGCAACCTCTCCTCGATGTATATGCGCAACGCGACTGGCATATTTACGCAGACCTAAACGCCCGCGTACTTGCGCTTTTCGATTGGGGGGGGGTAGACAATTTGTCCAACCCGGGGTAGACAATTTGTCCAACCCGGGGTAGACAATTTGTCCAACCCCCTACCTTATTTTATATAAATAATAAATAATAAGATAGGGGGTTTGAAGAATCAAACCCGATAATAGGTGGGAGGGGTGGTAACCTCTTGAATATTCTACGGAGAATTCCGTGGAGGTATAATTCAATGAAAGGGAAGGGGGGTTGTAAAAGTCCTTCCCTTTTCATCGCCATTTTACGAATTTAAGATTAGATCATTAATTTCGCCGAGCTGTGCTGCCGTAAATGGCGCGGCGATGTGGACGACATCTTCGCCAGCTTCTTTCCAAATTTTCGCTCCGGTCGTCTCGTTGAGCTCTATCTTTGTGAGAATTTTGGCGAGCAATTCCGGGGGCAAAGATAATTCCACATCTCTCTCTCGCGTATAAGTGTAGCGCACCCATTGCCGCTCTTGTGCTTGCAGGGGGTGCAGGTGAAGTTGTCCCCCTCTGTCTTCCTCGCCGGAGCTGGTAGGAGCTCCGTAGCCGTGGGCGAGGAATTCGGCATTCATACCGAACGCCGCCGCAATCCTAACGGCGTTTTTCTTCGACATATATGTGCCGGAGGTTTCCATAGTTCTGACGAGCTTTGAAAAAGATGTCGCTTTTAGGCCGAGAGTGGCGGAGGCCTCTTTCATTGAAATACCTTTGTTAGCCAGTGTGTTGCGGAGCGTTGCAGCGACCTCCGCAGGTGAAGCAGTTTGCGATGTCATGGTCTTTGTGTAATTGAGTTCTGCTACAAAGATAGGTAAAATTATAAAAGATTGTTCACTTTTTTTATATTTTTTTCGCTCACCTCGAAAAAATCGAAAAAAAGTGAACAACATTGAAATTTTTTATTTATCTTTGTCGCAGTTAGTTGAAATTATATGAATAGACAAATGATTAACGCCGCCCAGATGGGCGCCCTCGAAATGGCCAAACTCCTCGGAGTGACATCTGGTGAAATCTCTTACAATCGCGCCCTCAAAGTTTACGGCCGTTGGTTCGCGGCCGCGGTCACTTCCGGCGCCCTCACACCTGTACGCCGGAATGGTGAACGCGGCATGCGAGTGTTCTCTGTCGCCGACATTCTCGCCCTCAAGGCGAGAGAGGGCGAGCCCATATCAATCCTTTAACACCTCTCCCTATGAACTTTAAACCGACAACTGACATGGCGCGCCGCTCCGGCGTCCTCATTATTTACCCATGGATGCTTGACAGCGACCGCACGAAGGGCCTCGCCCTCTCTGGCGCCGAGCTCCTCGTTTACGCGAAAATTTACGGCTTTACGCAGGACGGGGTCTCTGTTTTTGCCGGTGGTGCGCAGCATCTCGCCGACAACTTACACATGTCGCGGCGCAACGTCGACCGCGCTTTGAAAAAACTCCAAGGGGAGGGTCTAATTGAGTACCTTGAAGATGGCAAGGTCGTTGAACAGGGTTCGTCCTCCACGCTCGCCTTCCGTTGCGTCGTTGACGGCTCCCCCGTCGTCCAGCCGGAGCCGATGCCGGAGGAGGTTGCGGCAGTCCTACAAGATGCCGCCCCTACCGCTGCGACCTCTTCATCGTCGGCGCCGAAGAAGAGGTCGACGTTCCGCCGACCGACCGCCGAGGAGGTTGCAGCTTACGCCGAAGAGCGCGGCGACGAATGGCTAAACGCCGACGAGTTTTTGGACTATTACGACCGCGTTGGTTGGCGGTACAAAGGGCAGCCGATAAAGGATTGGAAAGCATGCGTGCGCACGTGGGAGAGCTTCCGACGGAAGAGGGCTGCGGAGGACAAACCGGCAGCGAAAAGGCTTCAACGGGCAGATATGCCCGTAAATCAGGCACCCGTCCGTATAAATTGGTAATTTTTTTCGCTCACTTCTCGAAAAAAATCGAAAAAAAGTGAACAACATTGAAATTTTTTATTTATCTTTGTCGCAGTTAGTTGAAATTATATGGAAACGAAAAAACAACAAGTTGAACTCCGGGGGCTTCCCCCAGTTATAAACACGGCTGCCGACGAAGTGAGCGTACTGTCGTCGGCGCTCTTCGAGCCGACGAATGTGCCGGTGCTCCTTTCGCGCTGCACTCCGGAAGACTTCTCGACGCCGGAATTTCGCGAGGCGTTCGAAGGTCTCACCAAAATGGCGGCTGCCGGCGTCGAGGTGAACGTCTCCGCCACCTGCCCATCGTACATCCCGCAGGCCACTATCACCAAAATTGTGGCGTCCTGCGGTGATTACGAGCTCGGCACGACCTACGAAGCACACGTAATGTACTTTTGCCGCATGGCTGCGCAGCGGCGCGCCTATTACGAAGCCCTCAACACCCTCGTCCTCTGTTCGGAAGCGACAACCGACGCCTATGACAAGCTCACCGGAGCATCGGAGCGAATTGCGAAGGCGTTGACCTACGGCCGCGATGGCCGCTCGCTCGGCAAGACACATAAAGATGTCCTTCGCGAATTCGTGGAGTGGGTGAACGCCCCGGAAGGACGCACGTTCACCACTGGCCTCCCCACCCTCGACTACCTCCTCGGCGGGGGCTTTACCCCGGGGCACCTTGTAATCTCGGCGGCACGGCCAGCTACCGGCAAAACATCGAGTGCCCTGCAGTTCGCACGCCTTCAAGCGTCACTCGGTGCGAATGTGCTCTTCATTTCGCTCGAGATGACGGCGCGGGAATGCGTGTCGCGCATGCTTTGCGGGACAGATGCCTACGCCACCGGCGCCCGCAATTGGGCAGATTTCGCAATCAGAGAGGTAGAGGACGCCCCTATAACGTGGGTGGACGACGCGACGAAGCTCGACGACATCGTCATGCGCATTCGCCAATTCCATGCGCAGGGCAAAGCAGATATCGCGTACATTGATTACCTCGGCCTCGTGCGCTATGTTGCGGAAAAGCGCGGCACCACGAGGGCGGAAGACGTAGGGCAGATCACTCACACGCTCAAAGCGCTCGCGAAGGAGCTCTGCATCCCCATCGTACTCCTCGCTCAACTTAACCGCGAGAGCGCGAAGACCGGCGGCACGCCGCGGGACCCTGTGCTCACAGACCTCCGCGAGAGCGGGGACATCGAGCAAGATGCCGACGAGGTAATTATGTGGGGAGAAGACGGTGAAAGCGCTGGAGGAGACGATGTGGATTATCTCCGCCTATTCCTTCGAAAAAATCGCTACGGCCGCACGCCGCGCGAGTTCATTTCAATCGCGTGCACACAGGCACACGCACATTTTGCCGAGATATAAGAGCTATGGACGAGAAGCGATACCACGAGCAGCAGTTGGAGCGCATCCTCCGCTCCAGTCTCCCCGTCGCCGTCATTCGGCAGCGATATGAAGCCGAAGTGCTCGACGATGACTTCACATGGCATTGGGCGCTTCTCCACGGTGCCTCTCCCTTTGCCTTTGTCGAGATTTCGGCACGGCAGGCGGAGGAGCTCATCGCCGGGCGCCACCTTGTGCTCAAGGTCGACAACGCCGCGGGCCGTCTGTACGACACCGCGGACGGCGCTTTCGCGGCGAAATACCGCAAGGCCTATCGACAGAAGATGGCGAAGCGCGCGCAGGAAGAGGAGCGTGAAGCTATATGGAGGGCGGCCGCGCAGAAGTTCGGCGGCCGCAAAGGAGTTCGCGCTGCCGTCTTTGAGGTCTTTAAAAAGGGCGGCAACGCCCGCTATATCGCCGACGAGCTGGGTATTCCTGACGCCCTCTATGTGCGGAGGGTTCTCCTATCTGTCGCTCACGATGAAGGGTGCGACACCCTTCAGGACTTACGGAAAAAACTCGGCGTCAAGCGCCTGAAAGTCATTAAAAACCCAAAATGATATGCTTCTAATTATGTTTATCGCCTGCGCGGCAGGCGCCGCACTCCTTGTAAAGGGTGCTATCGACGGCCTCGAAGATGAAGATGTAAAAGTGGACTAAAATGGGCAAGTACGGTAACAAGACATTTATGACCTCCGACGGTAAATTCGACAGCAAGGGCGAGTACGAACGCTGGCTATACCTTCGCGACCTCGAGAGGCGAGGCTACATTACCGACCTCCGCCGCCAGGTCGTCTTCTCCCTCTTCCCGGCGGAAAAAATCATGGTAGCGAGGTCGTTGAAAACGAAGACCAGCTGGCAGGAGCGAAGTGCCGCACCGGCATATAGCTATATAGCGGATTTCGCTTACAAAAACCTCGACGGCACTTTTACCGTCGAAGACTTCAAGGGCGTGCGGACCGCCGTGTACAACCTCAAGCGCGCCGCCCTTTACCACTTCACCGGTCTCCTCCTCCACGAGGTGAAGGCCCCCGCGGAAGACACCGGCGCCATACGGCACAAACCCCTCTTCGGAGGTCCGGGACTTTGGCGTGTCGTCACCTACCACGGCCTCGCCGCTGTTTCGAAAATTTCACCCCCTAAAGAATAAAGACATGGCACGAATTCGAAGAACCCGCAGCGAAATTCTCGCTTGCGTAAAGCTCTACCTCGTAAAGGTGAAGGCCTGTCAGGAAGCTGGCACCCCTTGGAACCAGTCCGCCCTCGTCGACGGTATGGGCCTCTCTCACTTCCCCAAAAGCATCGTCCCGGACCTTCGCGGCGTTGAGGTAGACGACGCTTTCGTCACGAAGTTCTATAATACCGTTCTCGCGTTACGGGAGCCCCAGCGCCAGCGTCAAATCGAGGGCCCCGTCTTCCCGGGCGAGGTCCGCAAGGTCCGTCACAGCGTAGCAGACTACGCCGCCGCGCAGCGCCGCGCAGAGGACAGGCTTGCGAACCTCGTGCCGCCGGGGCATTCGCGTATCGTCGGCGAGACCGGTGGGCGCTCGCACGGGAAGACAGCTCGTGCAATGGGTTTCCAAACTGTCAAGCACGACGACGAACGCCGCACGGCCTTCGCAAACGCCCTGAAAGATATAAGGGCACACGAAGCTGCCGGGGCGAGCTATAACCTCAACAGGATTTGCCGCCGCTGGCGCATCCCCGTCTTCCCCGCTGGACTCGTGCCGCCGGTCAGCGAGGAACTCACGTGGGAAGACATCGACGACATCTACGACAACGCTGTCAACTTCTGGCGCGTCCGCAAGGTGCGTCGCCGCATCTTCCCGGGCGGCGAGTTGACGCTTTTCCACAACTACGACGAAGGCCTCACAGCCGCCGTTGCTGCGTCAGCTCCTGCGGAGGGGCAGAAGCCCGGCGGGTGCTTCCTTTGCCATATCTGGCAGAAGGTCGTCGCCTTCTTCCGCCGCATCTTTTCAATAAATCATAACACACGCTAAATTATGACAAAGACAAGCAAAGTACCGAAAGCGGCCGCCCCAACCCCGGGCAGCTCATGAAGGCCGCAAAAAAGAAAAGCACCGTCGACGAAGCTCTGGACACTGTCCGGAAGAGAGCGAACGCCGCACGTGACGCCGCGCTAATGGACGCCCGCATCTTCGCAGCTCAACTCAATGGAGTGTTGCCGGGCAAAATTCGCGGAGCGATTGAGGCCCTCGTCGTCTTCTCCTTCTATTCCGGCCGCACCGGCACCTTCGACTACCGTATGCTACTCGGCCTCGCCCGTGAGCATATGAAGGAGGTAAGCCCCGGAGCCCCCGCGGACGGAAAGCCGGGCGAATGATATTTCATGACAACGAAGAACTATGACAAAGACCGAGATAGTGAACGAACTTGCACGCACCCGCGTCGTCGAAGAAATTACGGCGCGGGTCGCGAGGGTCCCGCAGCTCACAACGGAGTTGTGGGACCTCGTGCAAATCGTTTACGTCGCGCTCCTTGCCATGGATGACGACAAGCTCGCCGACCTTTATGATAGTGGGCAGGCAAATTACTTCATTGTCGGAATTGTGCGGAAGCAATACTGGTCCCAGACCTCTCCCTTCTTCCATAAATTCCGGGAGTTCTCGCGGCGCAATGTCGCGACAGGACGCAAGGACGCGGACCGCATCCTCATAAACGCAGCGGGAGAAATGTAGATGAAACGCGGGCAGAAATCTGCCGGTCTGGATGTCGGCAAAGTGCGCGACGCGGCAACCGTTTACAGAAGTATCCGCGACGACTACACCTTTCGCGCAGATGACATCTTCTCCGACGATGAAGAGCGCGTCCGGCGGGTAAAATTCATAATCAGCCGTCTCCCCGTTGCGGAAAAGAGCATAATCGAACTTTATGCGGAGGTCGGTAACGTCAGGGAACTCGGCGCAATGCTCGGCATTCCGAAAAGTACAATGGCGGAGGAGGTTCGCAGGATTCGTTCCAAAATCCTCAACGAATATGACCGCCTGAAAGATACAGAGATATAACAAAATGGACATTTACTCTAATCTCGCATTACTGGCAGCTCTCATCGTCTTCGTCGTAGACCTCTCTGGGTTTACGGACGCATGGAAAGGAGCGCTGCGCCGCTGGCTCAAGACAGAAACCCTCCGGCCGCTCCATCCTTTTGACTGTTCACTATGCTCCGTGTGGTGGGGCTCCATCTTCTATCTTCTCATCGTGGGCGGGCTGTCATTCGCAACGCTTGCGGCTTCGGCCCTTTTGGCCTTCCTTACGCCTGTCATCGGTAAGGGGCTCCTCCTTCTGCTTCACGCGCTGGAGATGCTCATTGAAATACTTGAACGCAAAATTAATTCATCCTATGAAAATTTTAACTAAAGAACAGATCGAGCGCATTGACGGCCGCCCGGACTGGCTTCTCGCTTTCGATTGCGCCGTCAATCATGGCTATCTCCGTGGCGTCGCCTCCTCACAGCTCGACGCCATGCAACTCCTCTATAACGAGGTGACGGGCACGAATTACCACGTGAACAAGGCGTGCCCCACCTGCGTTTTTGAACTCGTGCGAAAACTCGGCGCGCTCTACTACCGAAGTGTTGCCGCCGCCCATTCTCTGCCAGAGGAAACACCGGCGAAGGCGGCATCCCGGAAGGCGAGGACAAAGAAAAAGTGACCAACGAACGGGGGCAGGGAAACACACGGCAGGCATTCCGGAACCCTTAAAGAATAGGTTTTTTCGCACCGGCATCTTTACCGCGATAAGGCCCGCCCCGTTCGTTAAAAAAAGAAACAGATATGAAGAAGACACGCATCGACCTCCCCGTTGAGGTTATAGAACTCAACACCGGACAAATACCTTGGTTACCTCGCAATCCGCGCACATGGACGCAGAGCGACATCGACCAGACCGCCGCATCCATTCGTGAGGACCCCGATTTTCTCGAAGAACGGCCCGTCCTCGTAGTCCCTCATGACGGTAAATATGTCGTATTCGCCGGCAATCTTCGGCACGAAGGAGCGCAGGGGGCGGCCCTCGCCACTGTCCCTTCCGTCGTCTACTATCCGGAAACCGAGCTCGATTACGAGGTCGTCAAGCGCCGCGCCATGAAGGACAACGGCTCCTTTGGTTCATGGGATTGGGACACCCTCGCAAACGAGTGGGATGACGAGCCTCTCCTCGACTGGGGCGTACCGGCATGGTCTTCCCCCGGGGAAACGAAATGTGACGGGCAGCGGGGGCTCTCCAGTGAAGGGAGGAAAGGTGCGGAAGGGTATCAGGAGTTCGTCGAGAAGTTCGACATGGAGCTACCGCTGACGACGGACGACTGCTACACTCCTCCGGAGGTTTACGACCTCATCCGAGATTTTGTCGACAAGAACGTCGCGCCGCTGGAAGGCCGGAAGCTCATTCGCCCCTTCTACCCCGGCGGCGATTACAAAAACGCCAATTACCCGGATGGGTGCATCGTCCTCGACAATCCTCCTTTCTCTATATATGCGGATATCGTCCGCTACTATTGCGAGAAGGGCATCCCCTTCTTCCTTTTCGGCCCGCAGTTAACCCTCTTTATACAGGACGCCGATGTGTGTTACTTGCCCCTCAATGTGACAATTGTGTACGAGAACGGTGCGAAGGTTAACACGGGGTTTGTGACGAACCTTTTGCCGGGAATTAGAGTGAAGTGCGTACCGGGCTTGAAGGCGGCGGTCGCGGCGGCTCAACACGAGGAGCCCACCACCCCTGTCTACCTCTATCCGGAGGAGATAATTACCTCCGCCCTCTTGGGTAAGATAGGGAGCAACGCAGAGCTCGAGATAACGAAGGATGAGGCCGCTTATGTGCGAAACCTTGACGGCCTTAAAGAGATAGGAAAGAACCTATTTGGCGGCGGTATGCTTCTCTCCCGCGCGGCAGCGGAAAAGGAAGCAAATATCGCGATCTACGGGCATACTCATGTTCCTTCGGCGGGTGTCATCGGAGGAGTTTTGGTGTGTAACCCGGGTTCTGTATCAAGACCCCGTCAGGCCGACGGGCGCAGGTCCTACGGCATATTAACGCTGGAGGAGGGGAAGGAGCCCGAATTTGACATTAATTATTTGCAGGATTAGGTTTAAATGGTATAATAGCAACAGTGTACTTGCGTTCACATAAAGATCCGGAAGAGGAGGAGATCATGAGTTACGAGATAAAAGATATCAATTTATATCCTTCGGGAGAAAGTAAAATAGACTGGGTAAGAAAGAACTGTCCGCTCCTGCGCAGCCTTGAGGAGGATTTTAAGAAGGACAGACCCTTTTCGGGAGTGAGGATCGCTCTCTCCATACATTTGGAGGCAAAGACCGCATACCTTTGCAAGGTTCTTGCGGCCGGCGGAGCCGAGATGTTTGTTACGGGATCAAATCCGCTGTCGACGCAGGATGATGTGGCTGCAGCGCTGGCTCACGACGGGCTCAATGTGTTTGCGTGGCACGGCACAACCGCGGAGGAATACAATTCCCATGTGAGAAAGGTGCTGTCAAATCACTGCAATATAATTATCGACGACGGCGGTGATCTGGTGGGAATGCTTCACGGCGGGATGCGCGATGAGCTGCAGTATGTGTATGGAGGATGCGAGGAGACTACCACGGGCATAATCAGATTAAAGGCCATGGCATCCCGGGATGAGCTGGCATTTCCCATGGTCATGGTGAATGACGCCGACTGCAAGCATCTGTTTGACAACCGCTACGGCACGGGGCAGTCCGTGTGGGACGGAATAAACCGCACCACGAATCTCATAGTCGCCGGAAAGATCGTTGTCGTAGCAGGTTACGGCTGGTGCGGCAAGGGAGTTTCAATGAGGGCGAAAGCGCTGGGCGCAAGAGTCATTGTGACTGAGATAGACCCCATAAAGGCCATAGAGGCGGTTATGGACGGCTTTGAGGTTATGCCCATGAGGGAGGCGGCGTCAAAGGGTGATTTCTTTGTCACCGTGACAGGGTGCAGCGGAGTCATCACGGAGCCGGACTTTTTGGAGATGAAGGACGGCGCGATACTCTCAAATGCCGGGCATTTCGATGTGGAAATAGATATGAAGAGGCTTCGGGAGATCGCCGTAGATTCCTACGAGCAGCGGGCGAATATCATGGCCTATGAACTCCCGAACAAGAGAACCGTATATGTGCTGGGAGAGGGCAGACTGGTGAATCTGGCATGCGGCGACGGACACCCCGCGGAAGTGATGGATCTGAGCTTTGCCATGCAGTTCCTTGCCATGCGTCACGTGTTGCAAAACAAAGACAAACTTGAAAAAAAACTGTACCTGCTGCCGGCGGAACTGGATCAGGAAGTGGCGTTGATCAAATTGAAAGCCATGGGCTTTGACGTGGATACGCTGAGCGAAGAACAGTATAAATATCTGCATCAGGCATGAGTCGAAAGAAAGGTGAAGTTATGAAATTGAAAAAACTTGTTACATCATCACTGGCGACGTTGGCAATTGCGGTTTCTGTTCCCTGCTTTGCGCAGATTCCTTCCTCAATTATGATGATTGGCGGCTT
>CALBPV010000016.1 GCA_937899265.1 uncultured Bacteroidales bacterium | reverse complement strand
GATGGAGCTGAAAAAGGACTTCTCCGGGGTAATGCTTGACCCGCTCAACCTGCTAAGGAGGAGGGGGACGGGCAGCTTTGAGACCATCGGCGAAAAGTCCGTTATCAGGCCCACCTATAGCTATCTGGGAAAATTCACGATTTCGGACTACACGATCTACCAGCTGGCGGAACATGTGGCGAAACGCAATGAAGCGGTCTCGAAGATCACGCGTTTCCGCGCGGAAAAAGCGGAGGACGGGATAAGGCTGGAAATGGACCTGGTGCTTTATTACGGGTACCGGATACCCCGGCTGTTTGCGGGACTGCGCAAAGGAATCCGAAAAAGGCGTTATCATGATTTGTGTGCCGCCGTGCGTATGGACGACCCGCGTGCGAACGATGCCGCGAACGACCTATAGCCATGTGGAGGGTGTGACCCATGGAGGAGATGGACAGCCGCCGAATGCCAGAGTTGCCTCAACGGGAGACGAGCGCCTGGTCGGGCGTTGCCGTCCTCGTGCCCTGCTACAATGAGGAGGCCACGATTGGCAAGGTGGTGGATGATTTCAGTCGCATTCTGCCCGGTGCCGAGGTGTGGGTGTACGACAACAACAGTACCGACCGTACGGCAGAGGTGGCCCGCGCTCACGGTGCCCATGTGAGGTTCGAGCCGCGGCAGGGTAAGGGCAACGTGGTGCGCCAGATGCACCGCGACATCGACGCAGACTACTACCTCACGGTGGATGGGGACGACACCTATCCGGCCGAGGCTGCGCCGGAGCTTCTCGCGCCGCTGCTCGCTGGCACGGCCGACCATGTGGTGGGAGACCGTCTCTCCAACGGCACCTACGGGCAGGAGAACAAGCGGCGCGGGCACGCATTCGGCAACGACTTGGTGCGCTGGCTCATCCGCGTCCTCTACGGCTTCCGTTACAACGACGTGATGACGGGCTACCGTGCTTATACGCGCGCCTTTGCCAAGACCTTTCCTTGCCTCTCTGAAGGCTTCCAGGTCGAGACGGATTGGTTGGATGAATATAACGACACGTTCTAATCTGGGAGGGCACGACTATGAAGAAAAGTATATTTTCCTTCAGTGCCTTCGTAGCACTGATGATGTCCGTGCTGACCGCTCTGGTCTTCACGTCCTGTGAAAAAATCATCATCGATGACGAAGAGACCTCGTGCAATATGAACGGCAACCTGCGGGTGCGGGTGTTCCAGGTAGAGAATACACCGTTTGGCAGCCTGACGCGTGCCGCTCAGCCAGCCTCAGAAGCGTGTGCCCGACTGAACTTCCTGATATACAATACAGACGGTTCGCGGGCGAAGATGGTCAACCAGACATCCAATGATAAGAACTTCGGCACGGCTTCGTTTCAACTCGACGAGGGCGATTACCTGCTGGTGGTTGTGGGACACAGCGCCAACGGCAACCCCACATCAACGAACCCTCAGAAGATATCGTTCACCAATGCGCAGGGCTATACCGACACGTTCCTCTCAAGTGGCGACATCACCATCGACCCGGAAGAACCCTTGGAGGTTGACGTGACGCTCGAGCGCATTGTAGCCCTCTGTCGGTTTGTGGTCACCGATGACATTCCGGCAGACGTGAAGAAGATGCAGTTCTACTACACTGGCGGCTCCGGGACATTCGATGCCTACACGGGCCTGGGCAGCGTGAACAGCAAGCAGACGGTGACGTTCGACGTTACAGACGGCAGTCAGAAGCAGTTCGACCTCTACACCTTCCTGCACGAGCAGTCGGACAACATCGCGCTGAAGGTGACGGCCCTCGATGACAGCGGTAATGAACTGTACGTGCGCGAGTTCGACGTACCCATGGAGCAGAACCACATCACGTGGCTCACGGGGGCCTTCTTCAACGGCTCCGGCTCGTCAGCGACCTCGGTGACCGGTGTCACGGTGAATACCGACTGGGCCGGCGAAACGCATCTAACCTTCTAATCCTTTACGACTATGACAGTAAAGGATATATTCGACCTGCGCAAGCAGGGAAGGATCGAGGAGGCCTACGAGGCCATTCGTCCGCTGTACCGTGAGCACAAGGGGAAGTTCACCACCCTGTGTATGTTCTGGACGGCCAGCGATGTGTTCAAACTCCGACTGGAGCAGGGGCGCGTCGAAGAAGCAGAGAAGATCTATCGGGCGATGCTGAGGATGCAGCCCACAGTCGAAGATGATGATGAGCGCCATTCCGCTGCGAAGTTCATGCACTATGCGGAAGGTCGGCTCATCAAAACTTCGGAGAAGTTCCGGAGGCGCTACTTTGCGATAAAGCGGAAGGCCAAGACCGAGAGGAATAATCCCTCTGATATTCCCTCAGACCTTTCTTCGGTTCAGCAAACGGTGCTGGACGCGATCAAGACCCATCCGGGACTGAACGTGCCGACGCTGTCTGACGAGACGGGCATTCCCGCTAAGTCGGTCGAGCGGCACGTGAAGGTGCTCATTGAGCGACATCTGATAGAGCACCGGGGCAGTAAGAAGACCGGAGGCTATCATCCGCTGTAATTAGATTCTAATCACGAGGTCCGTGCATGGCACCCGACCTGTGCGGGCCTCGTTAAAGTATAACCAAAAAGATAATAAGCAGATAGATAAAGAAAGTACACAATTTCTTTGGATTATGGAGGTTCAGATAAAGATAACGAAGGAGCAGCACGGGATGTTGTTGGAGCGGTTCGAAAGTGAGGAGTCGATACGCGAGTGGATGCAAGGGACGATTAACGATGAACTGTGCAAGAAAGCAGAGGAGCTAAGGTCGAAAAAGACGACCTCAGAGCTGCTCTAAGGTCAAAGCAGTTGATCTTGGAGAAAAATAGAAGCCCAAATATGACAGCAAAGGAACTGATAGAGAAGCTTTCCCAGGTAGAGCCGGAGACGGAGATTGTGGGTGGTGTGTGGAACGGGCGCGTGGACACTTATACAACGCTGGACTATGCGCATGTGTTCTTGTATGACCAGATTTATGCCGATTTTTACGGCACGCCCGGAGCCTTCGACGACAAGCTGCTGGACATTCGTTCCAAGGAGGTGGTTTACCTCGGGTCGCTGTTCGAGAGTCTGGACGAGCGGGTGCTTGAAGACCGCGGGATTGTTTGGCAGATGAGGAAGGTTCTCCGCATGCATCGGTCGAAGGAGTGGAAGAAAGAGCGGATTTACGGGATGCTGAAGGAGTTTGCGGAGGGCGATTTTCGGAGAGCGAGGGACAAACACGAGCACGATGGCGGGGCGAGGGAATAAATAACCCCGCAACGAAGGAATAAAACAGTAATTTTGCAATCAGAGAACATAAAAGATAGGAGATAATGATATGAGTCAGATTGAAATAATTAACCGGTTGGAGTATTTTTACTGCTGCATCGGGGCGTTTGCCAAGAGGTTTGCGCTCAGCAATGCGCAGGCTTATCGTTATCTTGTGGACTTCAAGGGTATGGATTTCATCGACAAGCACTATGGCGTGGAGCACACCCAGTCCATCGAGGATGCCGTGGAGGATATGACCGTCATTTGCCAACGTAACGGAGGACGTCTCGCATGATACTTTACCACGGATCCAATCAGGCGATCGAGCGCATCGATCTTGCCAAGGGCCGCAGGGCCAAGGACTTCGGCAAGGGTTTCTATCTGAATCCCAGCCGTGGGAACGCCTTGGAGTGGGCCGCCAAGGTTGTGGACAGGGAAGAGAGCGGCGAACCGGTCATCACTGCCTACGAGTTTGACGAGGCCTGTCTGACCGATGGCACCATCAAGGTTAAAATCTTCGAGGAGTATTCCCTCGAATGGGTGGATTTTATCATAGCCAACAGGCATAACAGGACGAACCGGAACCTACACGACTACGATATCGTGGTAGGGCCGATAGCCGATGACGATGTAGGCACACAGCTGTTCCGTTTCGACCGGGGATACATAGACAAAGACGTTCTGGTAGAGAAGCTGAAGAGCAAGAAGCCCCAGTTCATCCAGTATTTTTTCAGTAGCGAAGCGGCCGTTTCGTATCTAAGCAAGTGTCATGAGTAAAGATATACAGTTCAATATAGAGTGCATTAGTGCCGATGTCACGCGGATGCTGATGGAAGACCGCGGGTGGGATATCCGCACGGCGATGGACGCATTTCTGTCGTCCAACACCTTCCGCAAGCTGGAACGTGAAAGCACGGGCCTATACTACCAGAGTCCGGCATACGTCTACGAGATGCTCACCGAAGAGCTGCAGCAAGGCGAAATGAGGGAATAAATATCTGTGCTATCTGTGGTATCTGTGTGACAATTTGAAACAAAAAACGAGAAAATGGCGTTGAAAATGAAGTATTTCGGTGAAAATGCCGTCCGTCTCGAATAAAATGCGTAATTTTGCACCCGATTTTGAAATACCCAAGCAGTCTTTCCCCATGTCGCTTCC
>CALBPV010000015.1 GCA_937899265.1 uncultured Bacteroidales bacterium | reverse complement strand
TGGTCAACATACGTCGCAGCCCCGGCTATCAAGAGCAGCGCACAGTCGCCATCACAGGCGAAGTGCTCCGTGCCGGCAGCTATGTGCTCAAGAGCAAGAACGAGCGTATCTCCTCTCTTGTGGAACGTGCCGGCGGACTCACCCCCGAGGCATACATCAAAGGAGCAAAACTCATTCGTCGCACGAATCGCGAAGAGATGGAACTCAACCGAATGGCCATTGAGGCAGCCGCAAGTGTTGTGGGAGATAAGGACACGATTGATACCTCTTATTTGGAAAATGAATTGCGCAGCAACAACTACACGGTTGGTATCGACCTACAGCGCGCTCTCGACCACCCCGGCACGGACGATGACTTTGTGCTTCGGGAAGGCGATGAATTGAGCATTCCGGAAAAGGTATCGACCGTCAAGATTTCCGGAGCGGTGTTGTTCGCCAACACAGTGGCCTTCGAGAAGGGCAAAAATTTCAAATACTACATCGCCAATGCCGGCGGCTACACTTCGGATGCTCGCAAGATGCAGGTGTATGTCGTATATATGAACGGCAAGGTTGCTACGCGCAAGCAGTGGGGGCGCCTCAAGATTGAGCCCGGCTGTGAAATTGTCGTGCCGCAGAAGCTCGAGAAAAAGAACCGCAGCGCTGCCGAAAACATGGCTATAGCATCAACGGCAACTTCTATGGCTGCGGCTGTAGCTGCCATTGTCAGCGCTGTCAAATAATAAAGTATAGGAATTATGGCAAAAGAATATCAGCAATATCCTCCGGAGGAACAAACCCGCTATTCCCGGGAGTTCGAAGAGGATGAAATGGAAATAGATTGGATGGAGTGGGGGCGTAAAGCCTGGGCTCAACGCAAGATGATTGTCAAGGTGTGCGCCGTTGCCGCAGTCGTGGGTCTCGTCTTCGCTCTCAGCACTCCGCGCAAATACACCACCACCGTTGTGATGGCTCAGGAAGTCAAGTCGTCCTCGTCCGGAGGCGGGTTGCGATCACTGGCTTCTATGGTGGGAATCAATCTGAGCAGCAGCAGCGGTTCGCAGACAGATGCCATCTTCGCAGAGATTTATCCCAACATCTTGTCATCGACACCGTTTGTGACCCATCTCTACGATGCACCCATCAAAACGGTTGACGGCAATTACGACACCACACTCTACGATTACATCCTCAACGGTCCCGGCGGCCCTTGGTATTCCTACATTATGAAGGGAATCATGTGGATACCGAATCAGATTATGGGATTGTTCCGCAGCGAAAAGCCCGAGCTGTCACTGGGTGGCGGTGAAGGTGGTACGTTGCGTGCCTTAACCAAAGATGAAGATCTCGTGAGCGAAGCCATTTCCAAAAGCATCGCTATCGAAGTCGATAAGAAAACGGGCGTGATAACCTTGACGACAACGATGAACGATGCATTGGCTTCGGCCATGTTGGCCGACACGGTATTGCGTTCCCTCCAGTCGTATATTACCGACTACCGAACCAACAAGGCGCGTGAGGATTTGGAGTATAACCAGAAAATCTATGACAAGACCAAAGCCGATTATGAGAAGGCACAGTTGGCCTGTGCCAAGTTCTCCGATTCGAACCGTAACATCACTCTCGAGAGCCGTCGCACGGAACAGGTGCGTCTCGAAAACGAGATGAACACGGCCTATCAGACTTATACGCTGATGAGCCAACAGCTCGAGATGGCCAAGGCCAAGGTGCAGGAGAACAAGCCTGCATACGCTGTCATCCAGCCGCCGGTAGTGCCCCGCAAACCGGCCAACAGCCGTATGGCAGTGCTGATAACCTGGATTTTCCTCGGGTTCTTGGGATCTGTGGCCTGGGCAATCTTCGGCGATCAGGTGAAGTCTTTCTGGACTGAGTTCAGAGGCCAAAAATCCGACGATGAGGAGGCCGTAGCTGAGGCTTAAACTCACGCTTTCTTCCCGGTTTGGAACAATACAGCCGGAACTGCATCTGCGGTTCCGGCTATATTTTTTATCGGGCGGGGAAATGTCAGGAGGGAATGGCGAAGGCCACAGCCATAGTGAGTACCGTCAGCCAGTAGGTGGCTGTCACGGGCCAGGGATGGAGAGCATAGCTTTGGTCTTCGTGAATGGAGAGTTCCGTATCGTACCTCGAAAATGCAGGAAGTGACGAAAGATACAGCCAGAGCCGGTAGATGCCCCAGCCCACCAAGATCCCAATCACGGTTCCGCCCACAATGTCGCCCGGGAAATGTACGCCCAAATAGATGCGTGACCAGCAGTTGCCAAGAGCAAAGACAGCGAGGGTAAGGCGGTAGAATGTCCCTTTGAACATGAGCATGAAGAGCATCACCAGCCCCCACGAATTGGAGGCATGGGAAGAGGTGAACCCGTATTTCCCTCCATGGTAGCCGTTCACATAGTGGAGCAGGCCCTGTATCAGAGGGTCGTGCGACGGACGGAACCGCGCAGCCCAGGGTTTAATCAACCCCGACGAAATCTGGTCGGTGAAAAGCACACACAGGGCAATCATCCCCACCATAAGAAGCAATTTGCGCCAATTGTGGCGAAAACGCAGCGTTGTCATCGTCAACAGCATCAGCGCCGTGGGAAACCACGTTGCCATCTTGCTGTATTGAAACCAAAACATGTCGGCCCAGGTTCCTCCGTCGTGATTGAGGAAGACCATCAGATTATGGTCGAGGGCGTTGAGGTATCCGATAAAATCCATGTCAGCGTCAAATCAGTTGTTCAGAATTATGCCCAAGCTCCGCCTCTCAGCGATCTACGACCCAAGCGTCATTATACACTTCGAACCGGCGGCCGTTGTAATACATGTCTTCCTCAAGGGGGAGGAGGACGGTGTAGGTCTTGCGGGCTTTGTTTTTCAGTCCGTAGTCGCGCAACCAGGGATTGAACTCCTTGAGTTGGTAGTAGTCCGAGCCGTGCTCTTTGGCCCAGACAGACCAATCGTCCACCGCCCCCTTCACTGTCACCTCTCTGGTACGAATGGGACGATAAAGCTGGTCGCTGTAGAGCACAAAGCCGTAGTGGTAAGGGTCGCGCAGAATCTCCTTCATGGCCATGATGCGGAACATATAGCGCGAAGTTTCTTCGGGGAGTATCAGGTCGAATCCTTCCTTGGCTCCGGTCTTTTCGATGCGCTTGGATATGCCGCCCTGTCCGGCGTTGTAGGAAGCGCAGGCTGTAAGCCAGTCGCCGTATTTTGCGTATGCTTCTTTCATGTAGGTGCACATGGCGTGTACCGCTTTCTCGGTATTGTAGCGTTCATCCACTTCCTCGTCAATCTGAAGGCCGTAATGTTTGCCGGTGGTGGCTATGAACTGGCAGAGACCGGCCGCTTTGGCCCCCGAGTAAGCGCGCGGATTGAGCGACGACTCGATACAAATGAGGTAAATCAAGTCAGCCGGCACGCCTTCTTTCTCAAGCAGAGGCACCAAAACAGGAAACCAGCGATTGGCTCTCTTGATGGTGAGCAGCGTGTTGTTGTGGCTGTAGCACATATTGGTGAGTTCGCGTTCGTAGCGCTCGTGCATATCCCAGCGCGAAAGGTCGATTTCCTTGCCGAAACATTCTGCTTTGGCGGGAAAACGGGGTGTGGCCGAGAAGGATTGCATCTGGGGCAGCTCAGGCTGTGTGGGTGTCTTGCGCGAGGCTGTGAAAGTGATGAGTGCGGTGACGGCAATGCAGGCCGCGAAAAAGAATTTGTTCATTGGGGGAGTGGATTGAGGCAAATGTCAGTATGTGTCGGAAGAATTGTTGTGGTCGCGGGTCAAGAGCACGTTGATGTCTCCCTTTTTCCGATAGGAGATGCCGTCGGTGCCTTCGGCCTTCACGAGATAGTAGTATGCTCCGGTGGGCACAAGACGTCCGTTGTAGGTGCCATCCCACCCTTCCGAGGGGTCGGTGGTATGGAAGAGTTTGTTTCCCCAGCGGTTGAACACCCACATTTCGAACGATTTCAGCGACTTGTATTTCACCTTGAAAACCTGATTGGCACCCGACGGCGAGTTGGGGGTGATGACGTTGGGAATCAGAAGTTCCGATTCGGTAATTTGAATGGTATAGGCTTCGCCGGTGGTTTCTTCGGTATTGTCGGCATTGGCAGTCAGGAATCTCGCATAGTAGGTGCCCGTCTCGTCGAACGTGTAATCTATGCGGTATTCATAGAACTGCGCCGCCACATCGTTGAAACTGTTGTCGTTGCCTATCTGCCACACGACATACGTCATGCTGGCCGGGGCTGTGGCTTCGAAGTGGACCGTGACGGGACCCGGGCCGATGAAGCTTCGTCCGCTGTTTTTGACCGAGTCCGAACGGTTGTTGATGTATCCCTGAACATCGACGTATGCGGTGTCCCAGACGGCAACATCATCGCTCGCTTTCATCTGAAATGTCAGACATGCGAAAAGCAACGGCAGAAGGAGCATTTTATTAACGGGGACAAGTTTCAAGTTTTGGTTCATAGGGGTTCAAAATTTGTCGGTCACCCGGGCAAATGCCGGAGCATCGTAGGTGCAGAATTCTTTGTCTTTGTACTTGTGGAGACCGACGATGGCAATCATAGCGGCATTGTCGGTGGTGAACTTCAACTTGGGCAGATGGACGGTCCAACCGTAGCGCCGGGCATGCTCTTCAAAAGCTCCGCGCACACCGCTGTTGGCCGATACACCTCCGGCCACAGCCACTTCGGTGATGCCTGTTTCTTTGACCGCCTTTCGCACTTTGTCCATCAGAATATCGACAATGGTCTTCTGGAGCGAGGCGCAAAGGTCGGCTTTGTTCTGCTCTATAAAGTCGGGATTCTCCTTGAGATTGTCCCTCAGGGTGTAGAGAAACGAGGTTTTCAGACCGCTGAAGGAATAGTCGAGTCCGGGAATGTGGGGTTTGGCAAACCGGAAACGCTCCGGGTCGCCTTCTTTGGCCAGACGATCCACCACAGGACCTCCGGGATAGCCCAAGCCCATCACTTTGGCACATTTGTCGAAGGCTTCGCCGGCAGCATCGTCGATGGTCTGTCCGATGACTTCCATGTCGTTGTAGGCTTTGACCTTGATAATCTGGCTGTTGCCGCCCGAAACGAGGAGGCACAGGAACGGATATTCGGGAGCCTTGTGCGGATCGTCCTTCTCCTGCACAAAATGAGCCATTACATGACCCTGCAGATGATTCACTTCAATCATCGGGATGCGGAGCGCCGACGAAAGACCTTTGGCGAAGGAAAGACCCACCAGCAGCGAACCCATCAGACCAGGACCGCGTGTGAAAGCGACAGCATCCAGGTCGGAAGGTTTCAGACCTGCCCGTTTGATGGCTTCCGACACCACGGGAACAATGTTTTGCTGGTGAGCGCGTGAGGCCAGCTCGGGCACTACTCCTCCGTAGGCTTCGTGCACCGCCTGGGAAGCGAGCACATTGGAGAGCAGATAACCGTCTTCAATCACAGCTGCGGATGTATCGTCACAAGAAGATTCTATTCCTAAAATTCTCATGTTCAAATTATTAACGGGGATGAAAACTGGGACACTTAATTCAGTAATTAACGGGTTCAAGAGAACTCGAAAAACGCTGCGAAGATAATAAAAAAAAGTCAAAGAAACAAGAGAAACCGCAAAAAGTAGCCGTCGAAAGCAAATTTTGGGGCAGTTTGTTTGGTAAATCCGTAATTTTTGAGTATATTTGCACCCAAATTCCGAGTTAAATGAAGAAAACTTCTCTTTTGAAAATACTGACAGCAGCTCTGCTGCTCGTTGCAGGAACCGTTACCGCCCCTGCCGAATCCCACCTGGTGCTGCCGGGCGAGACGCTCTACAGTCTTTCCCAGAAATATCAGGTGACCCAAGAGGCCCTGATTGAAGCCAACCCAATGCTCAAAGACGGTCTCAAAGCCGGCATGCTGCTCGAAATACCTGCCTCGAATGTGGAGGT
>CALBPV010000014.1 GCA_937899265.1 uncultured Bacteroidales bacterium | reverse complement strand
AGGTCAAAGGTCAAAGGTCAACCGTGAACCGACCTTAGACCTTAGACCTTAGACCGTTAACCGAGAACTGACCTTAGACCTTACAGCCTCTCCCCATGCCCTCCCCTTGCGGGCAAGAATGTACGGTAACTTTTTGACAACTCGAAGCAACAAAAAAGGGAGCAAAGGGATGGAGAATTTGTTTTTTTGAACTTTTTGTTGGGAAAGATTTGGTGTTTTGAAGAATTTGGCCTATCTTTGCGGCGCTCGAACCGAAGAGCGCCAAATCCGCACGGAACATTGGAAAGATGCCGGAGTGGTCGATCGGACCGCACTCGAAATGCGGCAAGCGGGTCACACTGCTTCCAGGGTTCGAATCCCTGTCTTTCCGCAGGGAATTTGGTTTGTAGAGAGCTGCAAAGAACTCAGAATGTTCTTGTGGCTCTCGTTTTTCATGGTTCAGGGTTCAAGGTTCTGGGTTAAGGGTTAAGGGTTAAGGGTTAAGGGTTCAAGGTTCAAGGTTCAAGGTCAGCCTCTCCCCAGCCCTCCCCTGAAGGGAAGGGGGCGAGAAACGTTGTATTTTGCACGTTTTTGCCGCGTATTACGCTGTTTTTTGGCAAAATCATATTATTTTTTCAAATTTTGCACACAAAAATTTGGAAATTTCAAAAAATTGCGCGATATTTGCCCTCGCAATATAAACGTTTATGAAAGCGCAAACTCAAGAAGTTCAAAGTTCAAAGTTCAAAGTTCAAGTTTTAGGAGCGGTCCTTCTGTTGACGACGGCATGTTTTCATCTTCATGCGGGGGTGACACGAGGTACAACCTACAAAACAGCAGAACCGGCCGACAATGACACCGTTATCAAAGCCTCGGAACGTCTGAGTTGGGAGACCGACTTGGTGGATTGGGCGTTTCTGATGCCCAACGCAGGTTTGGAAATCGATCTTGGCGACCCGCTGAAGGTATCGTCACCCTCGTTGTTGTTGAACCTCAGATACTCCTTGAACTCGAAAGTAGATTTCCCGATGCTGAACGTCGGGATGGAGTACAGGCGTCACTTTCGGGTGTCCGACCCGCCGCAGCAGCGAAAGGGCCTGGCCAGGCCCTTTGGGGCCATTGTCGATTGGCTGCGCGGCGCGGAGCGAACGAAAGCTTCCCGACAGAAGGCACAGGAGTCGTCGGTGAAGGGGCATCCCGAATGGATAAAAGGGCGGGCATACGCCGGTCTTTGGGCCGACTACATGACATACGGAGTTGACAGCCCATTGGACATGTACGGCGACGAAGACAAAATTGCCGACAAGGGCAGCGTGGCTTTCGGTCTGTCGTTCGGCAACGATTTTCCGGCCTACAATTTCAACAATCGGTATTTCCTCCAATTCCAGGCGGGGATGAAGCTCGGGGCGCTCTATACTCAAATGGAGAAATGGCGTCCTGCGGTGGCATTGCGTGCCGCCTTGGCCTTCCGCAAGACGGACATCCGTCGCAAATACTGGACGATGCGTCAGGAAATCATCGAGGTGAACATTACACGCAACAAAGAAATGAGCCGGCAGGCCGACTCGATACGTGAGAATTTCTCACTCAACACGAACATCTTTGTCGAAGTCGATGAGCTCGACAAAGACGGAAATATCAAAAGTCCCGTAACAAAACGCCAGGTCATTTCCGAAATCGAAAGACAGACGGGCTACGAGATGGACCCCGACCGATTCTTCGAATATACGGAAGGCCTGTTCCCCATCAAAAAGCTCGACGAATACAGCATCGGGTATCATATCGTTCGCGGACAGGAGACCTTCACGCAAGAGGCAACAACGGAGGATGTGACCATCCGTTTCCGCGTGCAAATGTCGGGTCGCGGTGCCGCGTTGGTGAAGAAGAACAAACTGGTGGCAGCCATCCGCAAATACAGAGACGAGCACGGAGGGTCGGTTCCCGTCATCTACGGACGCGACGCGAAAAACAGCGGAGACCGCACGAAGTTTGAAAATCCGATACGCCGCAGGGACATCGTGAAACTGTTCACCGACATCCAGGGCGAACAGCTCGACCCCAACCTCTTCAAAGAATTCTGGATTCGCAAGGCCCAGGGAGTCTATGAGCCCGTCAAGGACGAGGACATGAACAAACCCACGCTCTACTCGGTGAACATCGAGTGGCATCCTCAGGTGAAGCTCAACTATGACGAGGATGACGTATTGGCGCTCTTCCGCGCCGACTTCCGTTTCGACAAGTTCGGACGAGACCTATACGACAGACTGAACGGACAGGAAGTGGCTTTCAGCGAGAAGTGGGACGGCAACCAAGAACGTCTGGCCAAACGCAAAGTGACGGCAGACGACATTGCCGCCCAAATCAAAGCCAAAGGCATCAACGGCGTGACATCCGACATGATCAAGGTGCCCCAGACCGACCGCCTTGTGCTGAACAAGAAATATCCGGCGAAAGTGAACCTTGTGGCCGGCTACCAGGCCACCGTGCTCTACAGCGTGCAGGACGGCGAATCGGAACGACTGGCCAAAGCAGCGCAGAAGGACATCATAGCTCCGTGGATAGCCGCCAAGCAGTATCCGCAAATCACGGCCAAGCGAGGCGAAGACGGCAATTTCGACATCGACCGTCAGCAGGTCATCGACGCCTTCTCGAAGTCGGTCGGCTATTCATTCACCCCCGCACAATTTGTCGATTGGGGCGATGAACAACCCACAGTGATGCCTGACGGCAGATTACGCAAAACGGTCAAGATACAGCTTCACTTCACGACGCCCATCATGACCATACCTTATTATATAATAGAACAGGAATGAGACAGAAGTTGACAGTTCTTATGACCGTGCTGCTCCTGACGGGAGGCATGAGACAGGCAAAGGCCCAAGCCCTTGCCATACGGACGAATGTGGCCGGCTTTACAGTGATGGCTGCCAATGTGGGTGCAGACTTTGTGCTCAACGAGAAGCACTCCCTCTCGGGCTCGTTCTATCAGACCATGGGAGAGTCGTGGATTCGGAAAACGAAAGCCACGGGAGCCCAACTCAGTTGGCGTTACTGGTTCAGCCACGAGCCGCTGCGCGGCCTCTATTGGGGTTTGTCGGTAGGCGTGGGAAGTTACGAACTCGAAATGGACGGCGGCGGGATGGACATGGCATTCTCGCCGACGGCCCTTGCCACAGAGAAATGCCCGATGAAATATGCCGGCACAGCGATGCCGATGTCGATTGACATCGGTTACTGCTTCCAGCTTTCGAGACGCTGGTCGCTGGACATCTATGCCGGCGTCGGCCCCCTCTTACGATGGGAAGAAGTGACCTTCGAAGACGAAGAGCTGGGGACTCAGGTATATATCCCTCGCCGTTCGCGTGCCGATTTCCATCCCACCAACGCCGGCCTGTCTCTGGTTTATTTAATATTGTAACATTCCGTTATCGGGATGTCCGAAAAAACGAAAAATATGAAACACTTTCTGCTCATATTACTGACGCTGCTCCTCGCACAGCCCGACAGGGCAGATGCACAGGTCTTGCCCCGTCCCAAAGGCAAGAGTTTCAAAATCTACGATGCCACCCATCCCGCAGACCGTGACGGCAAAGTCGTGAGCATTGTCGATACCGACAATGGCATGGAGAAGGGGTACAACCTGCCTTTAGTGAGCAAAGACGCCCGTGTATATGTGACCTACAAGCCTTGGGCAGACATCATCATGCGCGACTACCGCAACAGCGAGAACCGCTCCAAGGTGCAGGGCTTCTTCACCTTCTACGACAATCACGCCAGCTATTGCCTGCAACCCAACGTATATGGAATCTACAGCACGGAGCAGGCCTACAATATCGCGGAGAAACTGAAGGACAATATGGATGCTTCCCTGCGGAGCTACCTGGGACCGGTGCCACAAGACATCTATTACCTCTCCCTCATCGTAGTGGTCGATCCCCTGCGCCAGGAACAATTCGATGTGGAGTGGATAGAGAACTTCGAGCCGAACAACTTCATTCCCGACTGTCCGCTGTACTATACAGGCAAACTCAAAATCGGCAACGTCTATAAGGGTATGACCCGTCAGGTCGATTTGCAGCAGAGCACCATCCAGTTGGGCAACGAACTCACTTTCCAAGAACGCATTGACGTGAGGGGACCGAGTTCGAAACGCATGGTTGTGGAACGTCTGATCGAGCCCTGTGATTTCCTCTCGGATTACAAACGCGTGGGCCGCGACTATCTCGGCAACCGTCCTGCCCTCGAAGAGGTCGATCGTCTCTTGTCCCATCGCGACGGTGCGTATGCGGCAGAGTTCCGCCTCTCGCCCTTCGTATTCCCCGGCAAGAAGTATCAGAATCGCCTGATGCGCCGTTCCATGTGGGATGTGAGCCGCGACACGATGGAATATTATCGCCGGGGCACCCTCCGCGAATTTGCCAAAGCTTCCCAGCAGGACGAATACCGGCAGCTGGTTCCCGACACCTGTCTGTTGCAGATAGATTACAACCTGCTGTCCCGTTATCTGAGCAAATACGACTCCTTCTGGGCACTGTCCCCCGAGTTGGAACAACTGCGGCGAGACGAATATCCGGAATATCCCGACACCATCGACCATCGTTCCTATCATTTTGTGAAGGTTTCGCTTGAGACCTATCGCAAGGTGCAGCAATATGTGGAAGAAGGCAAGATGAAACCGGGCCGTTGGGACGCTGTTGTGGAAGGGTTCGTACCCCGCAGCTATCTGGTACGTCAGGTTCCTTCCACATACTCCGAATATTGGTATTCCCATCGCCTGTTCCGCCGTGTGATGGAAGTCGAAGACTACAAAAAACTCGTTGATGACGGTACGGTCTTGGTGGTTCGTCCCGAACAGCAAGGCGTACGTCTGCGTTACGAGAACCGCGACGAGGCCAAAGTCTCGCATGCATTCAATCAGATGCGTGTGTCCAACCCCGACCTCTACCTCGATTCCAAATTGGCCATTCGCGACACACTGTTGACCCAGTGGGTAATGCCCGACCCCAACATATACTATCGGCTGAAACACGTCTATTGGCTCCACGATTTCCAGGCGGCAGACACCGCTACCGATGCGTGCGGCTGTACACGTATGAACCCGCTGCGATTCATTTCGCTGTCCATCCAGCCGGCCGTTCCCGATTGTCCGCCGTTCATTTCGCCTACGTCGGATGTGAAGGAAGACTATAAGCCCATATCCCGCAGCGACGATGTGCAGGAAGTGCGCCACGAAGTGCATGTGGCTTTCGAGCGTGCCAGTTCGGTCATCTTGCCCGATTTGGGGGAGAATGCCCTACAGCTCGACTCGCTGAGCCAGACCGCTACGGCCATCATGGGTCGTGACGAACGATGGGCTCCCTACGGTGTGAACCGTATCGACACCATCGGCGTGCTCGGCATCACATCTCCTGAAGGCGGTTATCAGTATAACATGTCGTTGGCCCGCAGCCGTTCGGAAGCTGTGGTCAACTGGTTGCGTTCGCACAACGAAATACGTACGGCATCAGAGTATTACATCGATTCTGTAGCCACCTGGCTCGACGTAGCTACCGCCATCGAACACTTCACCCCCGAGAGCCGCGATATGGCCGACCGCATCCGCGAGGTTTGTCAGGGACGCGACCCACGTTCCGTGACCGCCGACGAGGTGGGATACAATCCCAACGATTCGGTATGGGAAACCGCCATGAACTACCTGCGCCGCGTACAGATTATCTTCCAGTACAGTGCACTCCAGGCTCCCGACGAGGAAACCATCGTACGGTCCTTCCGTTCCGGAAACAACACCGGAGCTTTGACCTACGGCGCCTTCTACTATTACGTGCTCTTGAATTCCGACCAGCTCAGCGAGGACGAGAAGGTGCGTCTCTGTCAGGAGGTCATCAATGCTCCCCGTCGTCGAGGCGACGAGAATTATCTTTGGACCCACGATGTGAACCGGGCTTCGACCGAACAGTGGTATGACCTGATTCGCCCTGTGGCCGCCAATTATGTGGCTGTGTCGAAGATGAAGAAGCGCGATTATGACGAAACGCTTTTGGCTCCATACATCGACCTCACTCAGGCAGGCAACCGCAAGTCCTATTCGCTGGGCAATCTCATCGGCCAGACCCCCAAGGCATATAAATATGTGAATGCCGACTTTGTGCTCTACAACCAAATTCAGATGCTTATCGGCATCGGGTCGAATGCGACTCTCCAGAGAGCCGACTCGATGATTCAGATTCTCTCCATGACCGACTATTCGCGCGAGTTCGAACAGAAATATCATCCTTCGCGTCTGCCCGACCTGCTCGAAAGTTTCAACTATCAGATGTTTATCAACGATGCTTCTTTTGCCCGTCGCATTGCCAACACCAACATAGTGAACTACTACGTAGTGCATAATGCCATCGGACACGACCGCTACGAGCGTACCGGACGATATTCCGACCCGGTGGTTCAGGAATCCTTCCGCGCCACGTGGGACAGCATTCCTTCGCTCGACCGCCTGCCCGAGACCAGCCCCGAGCGCTGGTATTTCCGTGCAGTTGCCTATGCCCGCTGGGCAGAGATGACGGCCGGCGAGCACAAAGCGGAGCAGCATGCCGAAGCCGTCGGCAGCCTGGTGCGTCTCTTCGAGTGCGACGAGGACTACATCGCGTTCTGTCAGGGAGACATCTACATCCGCGGCATCTTCACTTCGCCCGACAACCGACAGTCGGGTCTCGACCTCTATTTGGAGGCCGTCGAACGATATATCAATCAACGTATTAACAAGGAATAGGGAAAGACGGGACTATGATGAAACGCAAATATACGATATTGACGCTCCTTCTGAGCCTGTGTACGGCAGCCTTCGGTGCCGACTCTGATTCGGTCAGCCATTTCAATGTGGCCGACAATCTCCTCATGCGCCTCTATCGAAAGCCTCATAAAGACGCCTTCCGCAACAAGCCGCTCTCCAACCTGGAGGTTTCGCTCTATTGGAATCCCGATGTGTTGGCGGTGCCCTTCTCCGGACGTTCCTACAGTTGGGACCCGGTGAGCCTGGGATTCGGCCTGACCAAGGAACTTTCCAGAACGCATGCCCTGCGCGTGGGCTTTGATTTCAGTGCGCCCTCGATGCAGGAGCAGTACGAAGCCTACCGCTTCAACCGCTATCAGCTCAATGTGGGCTGGTTGTGGAATGCCACCAATTACTTTGCCGGCTACGACCTTTCGCGTCGCCATCACGCTTTGACCTCGTTGGGCTTCTTCTACGGCAAGACCGACTTCACACAGGATTTCGGCGACGGCGAGAACTACCTCGGCGGTTGGTTGGGCATGCAGTACCGCTATGTCATCTCACCCCGCATTTCTCTCTTCACCGAGGCCCAAATGCGTATGGCCGGCAAGGAATACGGCGGATATGTGGATTTCGACCCCAACGAAGACAAACCCGTAACTGCCAACGACAAGGATATGGCTACTACGTTCAACCTCATGATGGGCGCAAACGTACGTCTCACCAATTCCCTCTACCGAGTGAACGAGTCGGAAAGAGACAGCAAAGGATTCAAAATCATCGACAATCTTTTTGCCCGCGTGGGCGGAGGGTTCTCCTTTGTGGACGGAAAAACCTTGCCTAACATCGATATCAGTGTCGGCAAATGGATGAACACCGTCTTCGGCGTGGGCATCGGTGCCCACGACAACTTCCGCATGCAGGGCGGACGTGCCGAAGTGCTCATCAATCCTGTCGCTCTGTTCTCGGGAAAACCTTCGACAGGCCTTTGGGATTTCGACATCAGTGCAGGTGCCGAAGCCGGAAGAATCATGCTTGACGATTTGTTCGGTGCGACCGACAAATACGGCAACATCGAGGTGGACAAAGCTTTTTATGTGGGTCCCACCCTCGCCGGCCGTCTCAAGTACTATCTGTCTCCCTGGACAGCGCTCTATCTCGAAGGCCGTTATACATTGGCCAAAACCAAATTTGACAAAGAATCGTCGCGCAATCTCGCCGGAGAATCGCTCGAAGGGAATGAGAATACCTCAAACTTCAATCTCGGTGTCGAGGCCTTCCACACCAATTTCTCCCGTTTTACCGGCAAACGAACGCCCAAGCGCATAGGACAGGACCTTCGGGACACCTGGTGGATAGAGTTTGCAGGCAAGGCGCAGCGCCTCTCGACAAGCAACCCCAACCACAAACTCACCAACGGAGGATTCTCCTTCGCTGTGGGTCGTCATTTCTCCAACTCGTCGGCTCTCCGCGTCCGTCTCGAATTGCAGTCTATGAATCAGGCCGAGATTGATTCCATCGTGGGCTACAACCTCGAGGAACGTTATTCCTACGATGAGAACGGACAGAGGTACAAATGGTATGAGGCAACGCCCGTGAAGGAAGCTACCAAGATTATGCCCATGCTTTCGTTCAATTACGTTTACAATATCACCAACTCATGGATGGGTGTCAATCCCGAGCGCCATTTCGACCTCAACCTCTTGGGCGGTATGGTTTTTGCCTACGAGGGAATGGAACAGTTCGATATGGGTTACGAGGCAGGCGTGCAGCTTTCCCATCGCCTGTCGCCCAATTGGAACATCTATCTTGAGCCTTACTATCAGTGGCTCTATCGTATCGAAGAGTACCACGGACGCTGGAATCTCGGTGCCGGTGCCCGATACACCTTCATCAAACGTCATGCTCCTGCTTGGCTCGACCGTTCGCGCTGGTTCTTCCAGGCCTTGGGCGGAGCCCAGCTCTTGAGCTACAATATGAAGAAGAGCGAGAACATCTCCACTCTCAAGAGTGTCTTCTCGTCCGGCGACGAGGGGCACGGCCTCAAACACATGAATATGGAGCTGGCATTCGGTCGCCACATGGATCCCGTTTGGGGTTTCCGGGGTTCGCTCTTTGCCCAGGAATTCAAGGTGAAAGAAGGCGTAGGCTCCGAGCAGCAGGATCAGACAACCATGCAGTTCTGGGGACTGAGAGCCGAAGCTTTCTATGACCTCCTGCGCTCCTTCTCACCCAAATTGGAACGTTCGCGATGGAACATTGTCACAATGGCCGGTCTCGAAGCCGGACGTTTCCTGCCTGAGTCGAAACTCATCGAAGACGGAAGCAAACATTTCCTCTTCGGCATCACGGGCGCAGGTCAGCTTCAGTATCGCATCACCGGCAACGGTTGGATTGTGGCCGAAACACGTGCCCAGATACTCAACGTCAACGACCCCAACATCGTGATGACCGCATCCTTGGGTGCACAGTACGACCTTTACTACCGCAAGCGCAGCGACCTCACTTCGAGAGTCCGCAACCGCTGGTACTTCGGCGGCGGTATGGGCATGATGGATGGCCATGTCGGTTCGTTCGAATTCTTTGCCGGCAACAATATTTCGGCCATACACGGTCTCCGGTTGGGTCTCACCTTCACCGACAGCCCCATGCTGAATGTGGCCAACGCCAACGGCCAGATGAATATGGACCATTATTCCTCTCTCGGCCTCGACTATACCTATCATCTCTCCAACCGCGTTTGGGGTGTCGATCCGCAGCGTTACGTGGACTTCCAGCTTTTGGGAGGTGTCGAGTTGGGCATGACCAGCCTCCAGGATTTGTCGCGTACCGGCGACGGAAGCACTCTCAAGATATACCCCGGCTTCAACCTCGGCGCACATGCGACGGGTCACATTGCCAACGGACTCTCCTGGTATGTTGAGCCTCGCCTCACTTACCTCTTCAAGGACAACCGGATGACCACTTGGGAGCCCGACGATTTGGACGAGAACATGAACTTCTTCACCACCGTCGGGTTGCAGATAGAGCTCAATCCCTACAAGCGCTCCTACAAGTGGGTGGAGCAGCCAGACAAGAACTACATCGCAGCCAAGCTCATCGTCCAGCCTATGGTTTATCAGGACCGCTTCTTCAAGGAGGGCGGAGGCATCGGCGCCGAACTCACCTACGGACGTTGGTGGAACGACTTCATCGGCACGGAAGCCACAGGCCTGATTTACAACTTCAAGATGTTCAGCAAGAAACAGGAACTCTACGGCGGACGTCTCGACTTTACGGCCGACCTCACGGCCTGCATGAATCCCGATTGGCGTCGCAAACCTTTCCAGTTGGTCGGTTTGATTGGCGTGACTGCAGGTATGTTCACGGCCGAGTGGGCATGGGACGATTTCACCGATGCCCGCGGAACGGATTATCGCGAATATCGCTGGCGTAACGGCGAGGGTTATCGCGGCAACGGACATTCTACCGGCGAAAAGAAGTTCACCGTCGGTCCTGCCTTGGGTCTCGATTTGCGCTGGCGCAATCACGGAACGGCACCTGTGGGAATTTCTCTCGGCACCCGTGTTTCGACCTTCAAGTACGACGTACCCTACAACGATGCCGGCGAGACCGATTCACAGCTCTTCATGCCCGTTTCATTCGACCTCGGACTCCACTACAATTTCTGATTCCCCCGTTTCTGAACCACATACGTGTGCTCCGGTTTTCCGGAGCCACGTTTTTATCTATAAATTTAAAGAGGATACATTATGTCTAACGAAGAAAAAGCACTCAGAAAACAGCCCGAAACAGAGGCTGAAAAGAAAACACGTACAGAAACCGACCTTATCGGCTCACGCGAAGTTCCGGCCGATGCCTACTATGGCGTACAGACACTGCGAGGTATCGAAAACTATCAGATCTCCAAAACAACGCTCGCCCAATATCCGCGTTTCATCAAGGGTATTGCAGTCACCAAACTCGGGGCTGCAATGGCCAACTACAAGTTGGGGATGATTACCTCCGAGCAGTATGAAGCCGTCGCCTTCGCCTGTCGCGAGATTATGGCCGGCAAGTACAGAGACCAGTTCGTGGTCGATATGATTCAGGGCGGAGCCGGAACATCGACCAACATGAATGCCAACGAGGTCATTGCAAATATCGCACTCGAGAAGATGGGCCACAAAAAAGGCGAGTACAAATATTGCCGCCCTCACGATGTGGTGAACGCTTCCCAGAGTACCAACGATGCCTATCCCACCTTCATCCATGTGGGTTTGTACTACACTCATCTCGAACTCCGCGAACATCTTATCGACCTCATTGAGAGTCTCCGCAACAAAGCCGACGAGTTTGCCGATGTTCTCAAGATGGGGCGCACACAGCTGCAGGATGCCGTGCCCATGACCTTAGGGCAGACTTTCGGAGGCTTTGCCTACATTCTCGAGAATGAACTCATCCACCTCGACCATGCTGCCGAAGATTTTCTCACCGTCAACATGGGAGCTACTGCCATCGGTACAGGCATCTGCTCGAAGCCGGGTTATGCCGCCCGGGCAGTCAAGGCCATCCGTGAGATTACGGGTTTCCAATTCCGTTTGGCCGACCATCTCGTGGGCGCCACGAGCGACACTTCCTGCATGGCCAACTACTCGTCGGCTATGCGTTTGGTGGCCGAGAAACTCAACAAGGTATGCAACGACCTCCGTACCCTCTCCTCGGGACCGCGCTGCGGCCTGAACGAAATCAACCTGCCCGCAATGGCTCCCGGCTCGACGATTATGCCCGGCAAGGTCAACCCCGTCATCCCCGAAGTCTGCAACCAAGTGGCCTACAAGGTGATAGGCAACGACCTCTGTGTGGCCATGTGTAACCAAGCTGCCCAGATGGAGCTCAACGCGATGGAACCCGTGATGGCCCAATGCTGCTTCGCTTCGGCCGACTTGCTGATGAACGGTATGGACACCCTTCGCACACGTTGTGTGGACGGCATCACAGCCAATGTGGACCGCTGTCTCAAGTATGTCCACGATTCCATCGGCATCGTGACCGCGCTCGATCCCGTCATCGGGTATGTCAACGCCACCCAGATTGCCAAAGAGGCACTCGAAACGGGCAAAGGTGTCTATGAACTCGTCATCGAACACAAACTACTCACCAAAGAGCAACTCGACATCATTCTCAAGCCCGAGAATATGATTGAGCCCGTTGCTCTGAATATCAGAATCGACCATTAATGAAAAAAATGCTTTATGCTGCTGCGGCAGCCATCCTTCTCTCGGCCTGCGGTTCCTCGGAAACCCCGAACCGCAAACCGGCCATTCCCTCAGATGCCGACCTCGAGGCACGTGTCGAAAAAACTTTGAGCTCTATGACACTCGACCAAAAAGTAGGGCAGATGCTCGAACTCCAAATCGACGGTCTCGGCGGCTGGGACAACGACGGCAAGTTCCGTCTCGACCCGGCCAAAACGGACACGCTCCTGGTGAAGTATCAGGTGGGGTCTGTGCTCAACTGTCCCGGCCACGCCCTCTCTCCCGAAGACTGGAACGAGGTGATAGGCGAAGTGCAGCGCATCAGCATGGAGCGAATAGGCATCCCCACGCTCTATGGCATCGACCAGAATCACGGTGCCAGCTATACGCTCGGAGCCACTTTCTTCCCCCAGAACATCAACGTAGCCGCTACATTCGACCCGCAGATAGCCTTCCGGGCCGGTGAAATTACAGCATACGAGACACGCGCCTGCGGCGGTCCCTGGACCTATTGTCCCACGCTCGACCTGGCACGCGACCCGCGTTGGCCCCGATTCTGGGAAAACTACGGCGAGGATGCCCTCATGAATGCCGTCATGGGCGTGGCCGCTACACGCGGCATGCAGGGCGACGACCCCAATCATGTGGATTGCAACCACATTGCAGTCTCCATCAAGCACTATCTCGGCTACGGTCTGCCCTTCAGCGGCAAAGACCGCACTCCCGCCTTCATTTCGCCTGCCGACCTCAAGGAGAAACACTTCGCACCCTTCAAGGCCGCCATTCTCTCCGGCGGTGCCTTGACGGTGATGGTCAATTCGGGCTCTGTAAACGGAACACCCGTTCATGCCAGTCACGAATTTCTCACCGAATGGCTCAAGGAAGGGTTGAACTGGGACGGTATGATAGTGACCGACTGGGCCGATATCAACAACCTTTGGAAACGCGAAAAGGTGGCCCGCGACAAGAAAGAAGCCATCTGTATGGCCATCAATGCCGGCATAGATATGTGTATGGAGCCTTATAATGCCGACTTCTGCACGCTACTCAAAGAACTCGTCCTCGAAGGCAAAGTGCCTCAGTCGCGTGTCGATGATGCTGTACGCCGCATCCTGAGAGTGAAATACCGCCTCGGACTGTTCGACACGCCGATGACTTTGGCTCAAGATTACCCCAACTTCGGTTCTGCAGGATTTGCAGAGTTCGCACTGAGGGGAGCCGAAGAGAGCGAGGTGCTCCTGAAGAACGAAAACAGCCTGCTCCCCTTGAAGCAGGGAACCAGAATTCTCGTCACCGGCCCCAATGCCAATTCGATGCGTACGCTCAACGGCGGCTGGAGCTACACCTGGCAGGGCGATGCCGACCGCTATGCCGGAGAATACAACACAATCTTCGAAGCTTTGCAGCAGAAGTTCGGAGCCTCCAATGTAAAGTACGAACCCGGTGTAACCTATAAATCGGGAGGTGCCTGGTGGGAGGAGAACGCCCCCTCAATCCGACAGGCTGTAGCCGCTGCCGGCAACGTCGATGTCATTGTGGCCTGCGTAGGTGAAAACTCCTATTGCGAAACCCCGGGCAATTTGGACGACTTGAACCTCTCCGCCAATCAGAAAGATTTGGTGAAGGCGCTCTCCACAACAGGCAAACCCATTGTGCTCATCCTCAATGAGGGACGTCCGCGCCTCGTCAATGACATCGAACCTCTCGTCCGCGCTGTGGTCGATGTGATGCTGCCCGGCAACTACGGCGGAGATGCGTTGGCCAATCTTCTGGCCGGCGATGCCAATTTCTCGGCCAAACTGCCGTTCACCTATCCCCGCCACATCAACAGCCTGAGCACCTACGACTACAAGGCATCTGAGCGTACGGCTACAATGGAAGGAGCATACGATTACAGCGCAGACGTGAAGGTTCAGTGGCCCTTCGGATTCGGACTGAGCTATACTACCTTCAGCTACAGCGATTTGAAGGTGGACAAGCCGCAGTTCTCGGCTTCCGACAGCCTGTCCTTCTCGGTCAATGTGACCAATACAGGCGATGTGGCCGGCAAGGAGGCCGTCATGCTCTTCACAAGCGATTTGGTGGCTTCGTTGGTTCCCGACAACCGTCGCCTGCGTGCATTCCGGAAGGTGGCTCTTGCTCCCGGCGAAACGAAGATTGTGACTCTCACAATCGCTGCCTCCGACCTCTCGTTTGTCAATGCCAAGGGCGACTGGACGCTCGAACCCGGCGATTTCCGCGCCCAGATAGGTACCCAAGTCGTGAATCTGACGTTACAATAAATCCCCAATCCATAAAAAAAACGCATCCGTCTCGGGTGCGTTTTTTTTGTCGCTGTGTTTATATTTTTCCTGTTTTCGACATTGGGACACCAGAAATTTCAGGCATCACCCTTGACGAGGTTGGATTTCTTGCGTATAAACATGGTGCAAAGATAGCATGGGACACCCATATTTGCAACTTTTGAACACGAAACCGTCTGATTTTTAGGATAATTTAATTTTTAGGCCAAGTAAGCGCGGAAAACAGGGGAGAATTGGAGAATTTCTCTACAGATTGGACGGATTGAACGGATTTTCTGAATT
>CALBPV010000013.1 GCA_937899265.1 uncultured Bacteroidales bacterium | reverse complement strand
ACATCCTCGCCGTGATACCCTACTTCGGATGGGCACGCCAGGACCGTAAGGACAAGCCGCGCGTAAGCATCGGTGCAAAGCTCGTTGCCGACCTGTTGAGCGTTGCCGGTGTAGATCGTGTGATAACGATGGACCTGCATGCCGACCAGATACAAGGATTCTTCAACATTCCCGTTGATCACCTCTACGCATCGAGTGTGCTTGTGCCTTACATGAAAAGTCTGAATCTGCCTGATCTTGTCATTGCTTCTCCCGACGTCGGCGGTTCAAAACGCACAAACTCCTATGCAAAACACATGGGGTTGCCACTTGTGCTCTGCAATAAGAAACGTTCAAGAGCCAACGTGGTTGAGAGCATTCAGATAATTGGCGATGTAAAAGACAAGAACGTCATACTCATTGACGACATGATTGACACTGCCGGCACCATAGTCAAGGCTGCGGAGGTAATGTTAGAGGCTGGTGCCAAAAGCGTGAGAGCCTGCGCCACTCATGGAGTGATGAGCGGAAAGGCATTGGAACGCATTGAGAATTCACGCATCACAGAACTGGTGTTTACCGACACCATTCCTTTCCCACATGAGTCGAAGAAGATTCGTCAACTGTCGGTTGCTGCCCAATTTGCAGAAATCATCCGCCGCGTGAACAACAACGAAAGTATATCATCGCAGTACACCATCAGATAAACGGGTTTGGCAGACTGACGCATTAACAATTTAACCATAAATAAAACAGAAGGCCACTTCCTTTCGCGGGAAGTGGCCTTCTTCGTGTATGTCAATGACTTAGACTAATCAAGCCATTTCACATAATTGAAGTCCATGCGGTGTGGCAACTTTGCATGTTTTGGGTACATGCGCACACAGCAACGATAAGAACCGGCGTCGGCTGGACTGAATGTGCACTCAAATGTAAAGAGCGAAATGAAAACCACCCAGCTGGGAGCCGGGTGGTGAGGGTGGGTTTAATTTGTATCTTCTGTATCTTCTGTAACAGTGATTGTAATATTAGTATCTGACATTCTTCCTGCGTTGTAGTGGGTCAAATAGAAAATGTAACTGTTGTTAACTTTAAATCGGCTATTTAACTGGTCGATTGAGAATTCCACTTCGTAAGTAGATTCATCATTTTGTTTTTGCGTGTTAGTTGCTCGCTGCCAATATTCCCATTGGTTCAATGATGAAGGCCAAACGTCAACGTTGTCCTTCGAATCAGTCCAATAAGATGAAATCTTTATCTTTGAGGTCGAACTGGGTAATATCACTTCATATTTATACATAAAGTGCGTACCCCAACTATCAGTATAGTTGCCTGATTCTGTTACAGCCACTGTATTGTCTCCGAAATTCAGAGTGTTGTCGCCGCTACCGCTTTCAACTTCCTCTTCCTCTTCCTCTTCCTCAACTTTTATAGTGATGTAGTCAGCCTTCATTGTGGGGGTTGTACTACTGGACTGGGAAAGATAGAAATTGTATGTGCCGTCACCGTTGCTGTAGAGTGTAAAGTCATTTAATTCAAACACACCTGTGGAAGATGTTTTTGCATTAGCCTCTTTGAGTGATTTTTCGTACAATACGGCCATAGCGTTATCAGGCCATTGAGACGTGATTTTAATCTTCCCGGCCTTTTCAGGGAGTTTTACCTTGAACAAATATGCGTAGTTGACAGTTGTACCACCCCAACTATATGTTATTGTGTGCAATGCATCGAATATCGGGTACACTGTATTCTCACCAATATTCAATTCTGTCGCCAAAGATTGGTCGTTGACATTAACGGCCTTGAGTACGGTAATCTTCAGGGATTTGAGGTTATCGTCACTGCCGTTGGCATAACCCAAGATATAAAAACCATTGGTGAGGCCAAGGTCGGTGATGTTGAGGTTCGAGTAATTATCTGCACTGATTTGTTTGCCATTCAGGTCAGTGATGACGATGCCATTTGAGTAAGTCCAATCGCCCTCTACCTTAATGACATAGCTCAGAGACTCGTCGGTAGTGTAATTAATCTTATAGGCGATTTTACTACCTGTGCTGTTATCCCATTTGTCATAAATTTCTTTAAACTCGGGCACGGGAATATAAGTGTATTCACCGTCGGCTTCGAGTTTGTAGGTTTCGGCGTCCTTATAGTGGAGGGTCAAAGTCATAGACTGGAGGCGATACTCTGCAACGGTGTTCTTTATCTTGAACCCATTCATTATATCGGCGACGGGTACATTACTGAACTTCACATAGCTGCCGTCTGTTGTAACAGAGCCGGCGTTGACTGTCTTACCGTCCAAGGACGTGAGGGACAACGTACCGTATCCGCTGTTTTCCCACCATGTCTCAATGTCCAAACTTGACTTGGAATTGTTGATGGTGTAGAGCATCGTGTAGGTGAGGTTGTCTGTCTGACGCAAGAAGTTCCAATTCATGAAAGGATAGGTTATGCTCCGCGATGTAGGACTGATGTCGAGGGTGGTGGCAAGGTCGTTGTCACCATACTTCAAATCGGAGGTCGAAGTCGATGTTGTCTCAACACTCAACGTGGAGGATGCGCCGTCCAACAACGCAGATTCGGCAGCTTGAACCTTCTGCGCGTCAGAATTGTACCAGAAATAACCGCGGTTCTGACTGTTTACCCAATCCTTGAAACCGTTGTATATGAGGTCGATATTGACACGTTCTTTGGGGAATTCCCATGAGTCGGTGGGGATAACCAATACGAACGGATAATTGGAGTCGTTTTCCGTATCGTTGCGCTTGGCATTTACATGCAGCTTGGTGCCGTCCTTCTTTGTGATTTCGATATAGAAATAGGAGGCATGTTTGGACATCTTGAGGGGCTCTGTCTTGAAAGACTCTACTACCAGCTCCTCGGTGAAAGTATTCCTGGTGACGATGGTGCCAGTTGTGCTGGCGCCGTCTCCACCCGTGTTAATCATATACTCTGTATTGTCGCTCTCAATGCCGGAAGCCTTGTGAAAAGCTTTGTGAATCTCGTCAACAATGGTTACTTCATTAGATTCGTCCTTATAATATATGCGCAAGGGCAGCGTACCACCGGCGCAGAGGAAGGTGAGTTTGGGATATTGGTAAGTGATGGTCTGCTTGCCATCTTCGTCCTCTGTGACATTGTATTCCTGAGATACCGTGAAGACTACATCGTTATAGTCCGTATCGTCGGCTACACCGAGGTCCTCGACAGCGACAGTGAAGACATTCATCTTCTTGGTCTTGGTTTCCTCGCCGTTGGTGATATTGCCGTCGAGGGTGAAGACGCAGTCGTTCCAGTCGCGCATCCCATTTTGGGGCCAATCCTCGAAGCCGAGGCACATAATCCCCTGATAGGTAAAACTGGCTGTGGTGGCCAAATCGGTCAGGTACGGTGTATAAACATGAGTTTTATTATATCCCTCAGTCGTAATCTTGGTAATTTCCGGCTCTGAACCAAACATGAGGTCTCCGTAAAGGTGCAAATCTCCGTTGGTATCCAAATAAGGAGCTGTAGATGCCACGTGGCGAATCAGGAAGAAATGCACAATCGTACCTTCGGGGATGATGTGAGTACCCCCCGTAGGGTTGCCGTTGCTGTCCTTCGAGGGATAGTAGGTCAGGTAGTATTTATTGCCGGTGACAGAGCCTTCGCTTGTTTTGGGAATCAGAATAAACTTGTCGGCAGCTTGGAAATCGGCAAGCGTGTTGTGGTTGGCATCAGTGAAGAAATAACCGATGGCATTGGGCGAGTTGGTTGTGCAGGAAACGCCTGTCAGGGAAATGGGGCCTGAAGCCGTCACTTGGAAGGAGATATTCTGGGCTGCGTAGTTGAGAGCAGTGGAGTTCTCGACTTTTGTACAATAGGTGGCAAGTGTAGTGAGCATACTCTCCGAGAGTGATGACTTGGAATAGTCGCCGGCCAAGTCTCCGGGTGTGCTTGTCGTATAGAACCTGCCGGTCCATTCGTTGATGTTGTACAGGCCGGGGAGTTCAGTGCTGGTATGTTGCGTAAAGGTCTTGCCATCGGTCGTAGTGTAGAAACCCTCGACCGTCTTGACCAGCGTGGCTGTTTCCTGAACGGCGGGCACCGAGCTGAATTTGGCACGCGTCTCGGCGAACGAGAAGGAGGCCTTTCCGTCCTTGCCGGGAGCCATGACTGTACCGTCGGTCTGGCCGTTGCACTTGGCAATCACAAAGACGCGGGCTGTACCGTTGGGGTAGTCATATTCGATGGTCTGGGTGCCCTTCACTACGGCCTGAGCCAAAATGGTGGCTTCTGTTTGGGAGTCGATGAAGGCGGAAACGGTGACTACTGCGCTTTCGTCGGTGGTCACTTCGACAGATCCGTAGTAAGCATCGTTGAACGTGTGAGTGGGATCGATGTAACCATAACGATCCTCAAAGGCTTCGATGAATGCCTTTGCGTCCTCTGAAATGTAATTTTTCTCAAAATCGTAATCGGTATCCTGGCAACCTACGAGTACGGCAGCCGAAGCCAAAGTTACGAGACGAACGGAATTCAAAAGTTTCATAACCTAAAATATTTTGCTACTAAAAAAAATCGATAATTGTGGATACGTAAATGAATCATACACATCGTGCTGCAAAGATAAGGTTTTTTTTTGAGAAAATTGGTGATTCCCAAGGGAAAAAGAACAAAAAATGTCAAAATATAAGCCAAAAAGGGCGAAAATGATTTGGACGGATTACATTTTCGCCCTCTAAGGGAGAATAAACGGAAGAAATTTTACCAGCGGATGACGAGCACGCAGTCGTTGCCTTCCGCCTCGGGTTGCAGGGGGCGGAATTCCGTTGTCTCGGCTTTCACGTCGGGGACGGAAACCGTCTCGCCGGTGGAGGGAGAATACCAGCAGGCCGAGAGGGCGGTTCCCTGTCGCAGGGCAAGACGCCGGAGGTCGAGGGTGAAAGGCCGCGAGGTCCAGTTGTAGGCCACGAGGAAATTGGAGGCGCGCAGCACGGGGATGTAACGATGGTGGTCGCCGGCATCGGTGATGAGGCTTTGGTCGGGACGCACCGAGGCGAGATTGCCCATATTGACGAGGTCGAGGAAGAGGTCGCGGAGCCAATGCATCTGGAGGAAGCCGCCGTCGGAGAGCGAGCTCTGCCAGCTCTGTCTGCAGCCGTAGGGTCCTTCGCCGGAACTGCGCGTGGGGTCATGGAACGACATCTGGGCATTGTGGCCGTAGGTGTGGCCGAAAGCGCCGCTCAGCACCGACCACCACGCATAACGTCTCACCTCGGGGGCTTCCCAGAGGGGTTCTTTCGGGTCGTGGAGTCCCTGCGGGATGTGTTCGTAGGACGGCTCGGCATCGACCACAGGTTTGTCGTTGAGGGCGTAGTTTTTCTCTACATAGTGCCAGTTGTCCTCATATTCGTCGGGCGAGAGGAACTCGCCGTCGCTCACCTTGCCGTCGCGCGACTGTCCGTAGCGGCGGTGTCCGCTCTGAAAAGCGTGGAAATCGAGCCAGGGGGCATCGTTCCACCAGGTGGCCGAGAGGGTGCGTCCGCGCGGATGGTAGGTGATGAGATGGAGGTCGTCGTTGGCATCCAAGGCTTCGGCCAATGCCGTCCACACCTCGGGGCTCACGCTTCCCGGCACATCGCCGCCCACCATCCATACGATGTTCCATTGGGAACCGTAGTGGCGGGCGAGCATCTCGCCGTACTCGCGTGCATCGTCCACGGAAAGGCGGCCGGCCTTGACCAGTCCGCCCCAAATGGGCACGAGAGCCGCATAGATGTGGTGACGGGCTGCGATGCGTACGATTTGGTCGAGGTGGTTCCAGTCGTGGGTGCGGAAGTCGGGCGAAATGCCGTTGAGCACCTGAATCTGGATGACATTGTAGCCTTCCTCCTGAAGTTTGGCGCAGTAGGTCTCACATTCCATCGAGTCGAGACGCTGGATGAGCCAGGCGGTGTTGCCCTGCCAGAAGAAAGGTTTGCCGTTCTCGAGGAGGTAACGTCCGGCCACGGAAAGGGAGGTCACGCCTTCGAGGGTGACGATTTCGCCGGCGCGGGTGGCGATGTCGTAAACACGGGCATTCCGACGGTCCGGCATGGGAAGCAGACGTGAAGAGTCGCGTACCACGGGGGTGAGAATTTCGTAGGGCTGCAGCAAAGGATTGTCGCAGGGAGAAGCGGCATCGACCGTCTTGAGGAGAACTCCGTTGCGCCGGAGGGCCGTCTGCGAACGGAGGCGCAGTGTGCCGCCCAGATGACTGCGAATGCTCACCTTCCGCAGGGCACCGTCGCTCCACGTCATATCGACAATCTCGAAGCCGCCTCGGGTGAGGAGTCCCGAGACGCGGCCCGAGGGAAGAGCGTCGGGCAGGGCGGGCAGGAGATCGACACATCCGTCGTGACTCTGCACGAGGAGTTCGGCAATGCCTGCGGTACAGCCGAAGTTGCCGTCAATCTGGAAGGGCGGATGGGCATCGAACCCATTGGCGTATGTACCGCCGTCGGGGTCTTTGATGGTGACTGTCGGGGCTTTGAGTTTCAGTTGGTTGCGGATGAGGAGGAAGGCGTGATTGCCCTCCAACAGACGGGCCCAGAGACACACTTTCCATCCCATGCTCCATCCTCGGGAGGCATCGCCTCGTCCGAGGAGCGATTTCTTGACGGCAGCCGCTATTTCGGGATGGCGGCTGAGCGACATCTGTCGTCCCGGGAATGCGCCCCAAAGGTGGGAAACGTGACGATGTCCCGTGTATTCGGCATCCCAGTCCTCGAGCCATTCCTGCAGTTGGCCGTATCGTCCTGTCATCATGGGAGGCAACTGGGCCTTGAGGGCATCGAGGGAATCGGCAAAGTCACCGTCCCGGCCAAGGATTCTCGCAACCTCGGCCGTATTCTTCAGGAGGTCGTAAATCATCTGGTTGTCCATCGCCACGCCCTGGAAAACGGCCGCATTCTGTTGCTTGTTGAAGATGGAGTCGTGATAGCTGTAGTCGCGCAGTCCGGGATTGTTTTCGGGCGAAGTGGAAGGCGAAGCCACCAGATAACCTGTGCGGGAGTCGCGGATGAGGAAGTCCTGATAGAATCGGGAAGCTTCCTTCATGACAGGATAGGCACGTGCCAGAAATTCCCTGTCACCCGTGAAGAGCCAGTGCTCCATCAGGTGGGAACAGAACCACGCATTACACGTGGGCCACACGGAGCACGACGCATAATCGACAGACCCCGTCGAACGCCACAGGTCCGTATTGTGGTGGAGTGTCCAGCCCCGTGCGCCGTACATCTCACGCGCAGAGCGACGTCCTGTGCGGCTCACGTCTTCCACCATCCGGAGGAAAGGTTCGTGGCACTCCGGGAGCTGGGTCACTTCTGCGGGCCAATAATTCATCTCCACATTGATGTTGGTCGTGTATTTGGAATCCCATGCCGGATAGGCTCCCTGATCGGGGTTCCAGATGCCCTGAAGGTTGGCGGGCTGGGTGCCGGGTTGGGATGACGACATCAGCAGATAACGTCCGAACTGGAAGTACATGGCCACGAGGCCGGGGTCGCCTCCGTTGCCGACGGGAAGTCCCTCTTCGTTGTAGAACGTGGAAAACTCGCGGATGCGCACATCGGTGGGCTTGGCTTCCTGGACGGGATTGTGTCCCAGGGAAAGTTTCACGCGGTCGAACTGAGAACGGTAGTTCTTGAGGTGGCGCATGCGCAGGAGGGCGAAGTCTGCCGACATGCCTTCAAGGTCCTTCAGGGCGCGCCGTTCGGCATTGCCACCGATGTCGTCATAACGCACGAAATTGGTGCGGGCGGCGATGAAGAGCAACACTTCGGAACTGCCTTCCACGCGGAGTCCATCGTCGGCGACAGAGAGCGTTCCGCCGTCGGGAACCACGCGGATGAGTGTTTTGGCGGTCAGACGGTTGGGCACATTTTCCATCTCGGCCTCACGCGGGCGGGAGGTTACCGTCATCAGCACGGAGCCGTTCTTTTTGTCCTTGCGCACTCGGGCCGAGGCATCGATATTCTTCTCGGGCGAAGCAAAACGGAGGCCAAAGGAGAGACTCCCGGGTCGGGAGGCCGAGAGACGCACCACAATGAACGAGTCGGCGTAGGAGGCAAAGACCTCGCGCCGATAGCTCACTCCATCGGCGGTATAGGCGGTCACGGCCTCTGCCTCGTTGAGCGAGAGTTTGCGGCAGTAGTCGGTGGCTGCGGCATGCGATTCGGGGAACGAGAAGATGAGGTTGCCCAGCGATTCGTAACGCATTCCGTGCCCCGTTTCGTCCTTATTGGCTGTGATGTTGTGCATCGCCAAAAACTGGGCTTTGTCCCACTCTCCGCAATCCAACGCTGCCCGTATTTCTGCCAGGCGCTCCTTGGCCCTCGGATTGATGTTGTTGTAGGGCGAACCGCTCCAGAAGGTGTCTTCGTTCAACTGGAGGGTGTCTTCGGTGAGACCGCCGAAGGTCATGGCGCCCAGTCGCCCGTTGCCGACAGGCAGCGCTTCCACCCAATATCGGGCGGGACGGTCGTACCAGAGGGTAAGGGAATCTACAGGTTCTGCTGCCCGCAGAGCAGACAGCGAGAGGGCAGACAGGCTTGTCAAAAGACAGAAAGCCGGGAGAAATTTCAGATGACGGAACATAACTTGTGGATATGATTTTGAAAAGAAGGTTTTGAAAACGGTTGCTGTGAAAAACTGTCAATGGGTTGCCCGAGTCTCGGGCAAGATTTGACACTTGCGAAAGGTTCGGAACGTTTCCGCAGACTCTGTGCGGCCTCTTTCAGCGGTTCTGCGGAGTCCAGGAACGGGTGGCGTGTTCCGGATTGTAATAGATGCGAGCCTCGAAATCGAGCGAGAACTTTTGTGCCGTGAGGTCGAGTCTCGAGACGCAGCAATTGTAGTAGGGCGCTCCCCAGAAATTGGCAATGGAGTGGTCGGGGATGCGGGCTGCAATCACCAGCGAGCGAATCAGGGCTCCGTGGGCCACCACAAGCACATTGCCGCATGAGGCTTCGAGGGGAAGAATCTTCTCGGAGAGGAATGATTCGGCACGAGCCGCCATCGCCTGAAAACTCTCGGCTCCGTCGGTGGGATGATAGTCACCCGGATGATGCAGACAGACGTAGAGCGGATGGGAAGGGTCGGAGGCTGCGGCTGCGATGTCGGAGCCTTCGTGAGGTCCGAAGTTGAACTCCTTGAGGCGGTCGTCGCATTCTATCCTGTCGATGGGGTAGAGTCCGCGCAGCAGAATCTCTGCCGTCTCGAAAGCACGAGAGAGAGGAGAGGCGAAGACGCGGTCCCAAACGACAGAAGGCATCCCCTCACGCGTCACCTGTGCCAGCTCACGGCCGAAGTCATTGAGCGGCACGTCGGCCTGTCCCTGGAACCGTTTGGCATGATTCCAGTCGGTCTCTCCGTGACGTATGAGCCAAAGTTTCACAGGACGTCGTTCAATAACCAGAGTTTTTGGGCATTGGAGCCCTTGATGAGAATCGTGCCCGGCAGGCGAAGCAAAGTCTCACGGTCCTCTTTGAGCGCTTCGACATCGGCATAACAGCGCACGGTGGTGTGCTGTCCCCACGCGAGCAACTCGTCGTCGGAGAGAGACGCAAACGCATCCTCGAAGTTTTTGCCCACAAGGAGCACGTTGCCGAACCCGGCTTTTCCGGCGAGATAGCGCAGGATGTTGAGATGTTCGGCGGCCGATTCCTCGCCGAGTTCGCCCATGGCTCCGAGAATCAGACACTTGTGGGGTGCCGGATTGAGCGAAAAACTCTCCAGAGCGGCCATCATGGAGGTCGGATTGGCGTTGTAGGTGTCGAGGATGAGGAAGCGTCCGTGTCCCTTGTCAACCAGCTGGGAACGCATGTTGGAGGGTTCGTAGCCTTCGATGGCGGCTTTGATTTGCCGGCGCGTGATGCCGAAGTGGTGACCTACGGCAGCCGCCGCCGTAATGTTGATGAGGTTGTAGGTGCCGATGAGACGGGTTTGGATGTCCACCTCGGTATTGTCTATGGTCAGGATGGCATGCAGTACCGGCGAATCGTCGGCGACACGTCCCGTCACCTTCGGTTCGGACGAGAAGAGGGCATGGTCGCGGTTCTTGTCGAGACAATAGGTGACAAGTTGGAGCCTCTGGGTGTGGGGCACAAGCAGCTGATTTCCGCAATCGAGGAAAACCACTCCGTTGTCCCTGCGAAGCGAGTCGTAGAGTTTGGTTTTGGCTTTTACGACGCCTTCGAGCGAACCGAAGCCCAGAAGATGGGCTTTGCCCACATTGGTAATCAGGCCGTAGTCGGGATGCACGATGGCACAGAGTTGGGCGATGTCGTCGGGATGGTTGGCTCCCATTTCGATGATGGCTATCTCGTGGACGGGGCGCACCTTGAGCAACGTGAGCGGCACGCCGATTTGGTTGTTGAGGTTGCCTTCGGTGGCGAGCACGTTGTATTGTTGGGCGAGCACCTCGCGCATCAGTTCCTTGGTGGTGGTTTTGCCGTTGGTGCCCGTAATGCCGATGACGGCGACGGGACGCTGCCAGAAGGCAAATTGCTGTCGATGGTATTCGGCCAGTTGTTGGAGGGCCGAGAGCGTATCATCGACCAGGAAATACTGTCCGTGCCGACCGAAGGCCGTGAGGTCGTCGCTCTGGTCGAAGGGTTCGGCATCGACCACATTCGGGTCATCGACCACAGCCAAGGCGCATCCTTTACGAAGCGTTTCGGCAGCATACCGATTTCCGTCGAACCGTTCGCCCCTGAGCGCAAAGAAGAGGCTTCCGGCTTCGCAACGGCGCGAGTCGGTGGTCACCACAGGATGTTTGAGATAGAGCTCGTAGAGGGAGCGGAGGAGGTGTTTGTCCATTAAAATAAACGTTTGATTTTGACAAGCCGATGGGTTATTTCGTCCCGGCGTGCAGAATAAATGCCCTCTTTGCGCAGTTCGTCGATGTGGAGCTGTCCCGACACGTGGAGGATGCCTCCCTTGTCGGACACAAGGCCCACGTGGGTCACTTTCCCGTCAAGGCCGAAAAAGGCCAGGTCGCACTCGTCACGATTTTCGTATGCGACTTCTTCGCCGAGTTCACATTGCTTGGACGCGTCGCGAGGGAGGACGATGCCCACAAAGCGGAACAGCGTCTGGATGAAGCCGGAACAGTCGAGGCCGAAGGCCGAGAGACCGCCCCAAAGGTAGGGCACATTGAGCAACAGACGGGCCTGCTGCAGCAGGTATTTGGTGCATGCCTTACGCGACATGGAGTTGATGTTGACGGGCTGGATATAAGCGGTAGGAGAGATTTCGAAGCGCAGATGTTCCATCTTGAACCATACCCCCATGTCGTCGAGTCCGAAGATACGGCTTCCCCACGACAGATGAATTTGGCCGGGAAATCCGTTTTCGGTGACAGTCACAAGATTGTAGGGCTGGCGAAGGAGGGGAGCCGATTCGGAGGCTCTGAAGTACAAGTTGTATTTCTCTTCGTCAATCAAGGTAGCCGTTTTCCAGTCAATCCACCCTTCGTAGCCGTCGTAGTCGCGAATCACATAGTACCATCGCGGCTGTTCTTTCAGGATACGGAACGTGTCGCCGAAAATCAGCTGGGATATCATTTCCGATTGTTCTTTTGTCTCAGTCCTCATCGGAATGTAGGGTTGAAGACAAATGGCATATTTCATAAGCGGTAGTTAAAGTGAAAATTACTTCAAAAACAGGGGATTATTTCATCAAATTGTCCAATTTGGCATTGTCCAGGAAGACCGCTGCGGGATGTCCGTCGGGCGTGACGGCCGGTTGGGGCAAAGACAGGAACGCTTTCAGCAAACGGTGTTGTGCTTCGGCAGTCATCGGTTTGCCCGACGGAACGGCCTGAGCCTGAGCCAGACGCAAAGCCAGACGTTTGTCGAGCGTGAAGCTCACATCGGATGTTTCCTCCCGGGCCGCCTCTATCATCTGGAACAGCAGGGGACGCAGGGCAACGTTGCCTTCGAGCGAAGCCGGACGTCCGTTGATGGCGTAGCTGCCGCCTCCCAGGCTGTCGAGTTGGAAACCGAGATAGGAGAGCTCGGGCATGATTTGTTCGAGGAAGGGAATCTCGGAGAGCGGAATCTGTACGATTTCGGGGAAGAGTTCCTGTTGGGAATATCCTTGGCGATGGGCTATCTGGGCGATGTATTGTTCGAAAAGAATGCAAATGGAGGCCTTCCGCTGATCGACCACCAGCAAACCCTGAGGCAGCGAAGTGACGATGTAGCGGTTGAGTGTCTGGAGACAAACCATGCGGTCGGCAGTCCCGTCCTCGTCAGCCATTGCCAGCGGCAGCACGGGATGGTCGTCCGGCTCGGAGATGCGTGACTCGATAAAGCGGGGTTCGCCGTCGTCGAACGGAGTGTCCTGCGTCTGTGGCAGACCGGCGGGTATCACCACCGTCTTCTCCTTCGTGCCGTCTTTGCGGAAGTCATCGTAAAGGTTCTCCCACCCGCGTACGGGCGTTGTGGCACGGAAGGGGTCGTAACTCCGGTCGAATTGCGGCTTGGGCTCTGCGGGGAACTCGGAGACGGGCGTCTCTCCTTCTCCCATCCGCGACGGGAAGGTCATGCCCGTGGCCGGAATTTCGGGCATGTCGTCCACATCGAAATCGATGCTCGGAACGGCGTTGAAACGTCCGAGAGCCTCCTTGACCGTGGCCATCAGAATGTGCCAACGGGCAGGTTCGTTTTCAAATTTTATCTCCGTTTTGGTGGGATGGATATTGACGTCTATGGTCGAGGGATCCACCTTCAGACAGAGGAAGTAGTTGGGTTGTGCATCGTTGGGAATCAGTCCTTCGTAACACGACGCCACCGCCTTGTGGAAGTAGGGATGGCGCATGTAGCGGTCGTTGACGAAAAGGTACTGTAGGGCACCTTTCTTGCGGGCGGTCTCGGGGGTACACACAAATCCGGAGATGGAAAGCAGTTCGTTGTCGAGTTCCACAGGCAAAAGCGATTCCCCCACTTTGCGGGCAAATATCTGGGTGATGCGCTGCCGGAAGTTGCCGGCCTGCCACTGGAACTGAAGCACATCGTTGTGGGTGAGGCTGAACCCTGTCTGCGGATTGGCCAGCGCCACATGCTGGAGTTCGGTGAGGATGTTGGAATATTCGGTTGCGTTCGACTTGAGGAATTTTCTACGCGCGGGTACATTATAAAATAGGTTGCGTACCATGAAATTGGCACCCACGGGACAGGTGATGGTTTCCTGACGTGTGAATCTGGAGCCCTCGATTTCGATACATACACCCGTCTCGTCATCCTTGCGGCGTGTGTGGAGTTCCACTTCGGCCACAGCGGCGATGGAGGCCAAGGCTTCACCGCGGAATCCCATGGTGTGGAGGTCGAAGAGGTCTTTGGCTTCCTGAATCTTGGAGGTGGCATGGCGTTCGAAAGCCATGCGGGCATCGGTGGGCGACATTCCTTTGCCGTTGTCGATGACCTGGATGAGGTCGCGCCCCGCCTCCCGGAGGAAAATCTGTACGTCGGTGGCTCCGGCATCGACAGCATTCTCGAGGAGTTCTTTGATGACCGAAGCGGGTCGCTGAACCACCTCGCCGGCCGCTATCTGGTTGGCCACGGAGTCGGGGAGCAAATGAATGATATCCATCAGAGCGTATTGAAAATCCAAATCAAAAGTACGACGAGCACGATGAGCCACACGCCGAGTTTGACCATGCGGTTGGACTTGGCATGGACGTCGTCTCCGTCTTCCTCACGACGGCGACGCAGGTGAGTGGTGGCGTTGAAGAAACGCCCCCGCAGACTGTCCTCGGGATTGAACTCTTCTTCGGGGAGTTTTCCCATCTCCCGCTGTATCTTGCGAATCCGGGCCTCCAGAGCCTCCTTGCGAGGGTCTTTGAGGGGGATGTGCTGGAAACGGCGGGGTTTCCGTGTCGTAAAAATCGTATTCATCCTTGTTCGTTATTCGTAGCCGTTAAGTTCGTTTTCGTCGAAGAGTTTGACCACTTCCTGTTTGTCGGTTTCCTTCATGCGCACATCGCGGAAAACATCGTCCGGGTCGGTGGGTCGCAGGTAGTCCATCCAGCGGAATTTGTCGAGATAGAGTTGCGATTTTTCCACCAACAGGAGCGGAGTGAGCGACCCTACAGGTTCCGGCCAAATGGCGAGGTGGTCCATCTTCTGGTTCTTGAACCAGATGGTGAGGTAGGTGCCTATCACCTGGTTGAGACCGATGAGCGTACGGTCTTTCTCCTCGGGGTAGAAAATGGTCTGTACCGAGCCGGAGATGTCCATCTGCCTCACCTTCGAGGAATCGAAATAACAGATGAGTTTCTGTCCCGAGATTTGGTCGTAGTGGATGGTGTCGTGTTGCTGCACGAGGAACGCATTGTCGTGAATCCACACGGTATGGATGCCCTTTTTGTCAACATTGGCTATAATGCTGTCGCCGGTGATTTGATAGAGGCCGTTCCACATCACGGGATTGCCCACGAATGTGGCCAGCGAGTCGAAGGCGTTGTAGTTGAGCGAGTCGCAGATGCCCTGCAGATCCCGGCGGAAATAGCGCACGTTGAAATGGGCTGTCATGTAGTTGACGGTGTCAACCCGCAGCGTATCGTCGGTCAGGTTTCCGAGGGAATCTTTTCCCATCACGGGATGCAGTTCCTGAAAGGTGCGCAGCGTGTCGGCATGCAGCCACAGCGTGTCGCCCGACGAATATTCCATGGCCAGAGCGCGGTCTGTGACGGTGGCTTTGCGCGGGAAATCGGAGTAGAGAACGTGGTCGCCCGACAGTTGTCCCTTCGAGATAGAATCTATCATGATGACGTTGCCCCAACCTTCACCTAAGCCGGACTGCATGTTGTAGGTCAACTTGTCGCCGATGGCATAACGGCCTCGCGATGTGATGTCCGAGCGGCGGTAGAGGGTGGCTTCGCCCGACTTGGTGTTATAGACACCACGGGTGGTGTGGACGACCGCGCTGTCGTTGAGGATGCGCGAAGGTCCCAAAACCTGCGCCCTGTCGGCTCCGAAATCGTAGCTCAGCGTGTCGCTGTAGAGCCACAGGCGCGGATGGTTCCGCCTATCGTCGGGATAATCCGCCATGTGGGGCGGACGGCGCATGGCCAGCAGGGAGTCGCGCATCGAGGGGAACTTCCATTGGCGGAGGTGAGCGAGCTTCAAGAATTTTGTGGAATCTTGCTGATTGCGGGCGAGGAGTCCGTTGTTCGGATGGCCGCTTTCGGCGGCTGTTGTGTCTGCCGGATATTCGTAGTTGCGGAGCTGCACGTCGTATTGGAAGATGGCTCGCTTCAGATTGGGATAGTACCATCCCAACGTCGAGAGCAGATGGTTGGTGGGATCGACAATGTAGCCGCCCTCGGGGTAGTATGCCTCGTTGGAAGCGCGGTCGAAGAGCAGATAGTCGGTCGAGAGTATCGTATTGTTGTGGAAGAGATAGACCCTGTCGGTACATCTCGCCAACATCGTGTTGCCGTCGTAGGTCAGCGAGTCGCAGAAGAGGTAGAGAGAGTCACCCTGTTCCATCCGGACATTGTCGAAAGCCTCCATGCGATTGGACGTCCTGTAGAAATAGGCCCGGTCACAATAGAGGTAGGCGCTGTCCTGCCGGAACACAACGTCGCCGTGCAGTTCCTGCCGGTCGGGGTTGCGTTGTTGGTCGAAGGTCAGCGTGCGCGCATGGATGAGGTAAATCTTGCGGGGCGAAGAGTCGGGAAGCTCGGTGCTTCGTTGGGTCGAAATCTGGGCCTGCGCTCCGACGGCCGTCATCCACAGGAGGGCGATGATACCTATTATATATAATATGGTATGTTTCATTGACGTCTGTCTCTGTGTCTCGAAAGTGCTGAAGGGGGGGGGCGACGGGCGCTTATTTGACCGTCGATTTGCCCCAACCCGGATATTTGAAGTCGCCTTTGTCCCACCCCGGACGGATGCGGACATAAGTCTCGCGCTGTTTCTGACGGATGAAGTCGTCGATGATTTTTTCGGTGAGCTGTTGCTGGTAGAGGTCGCGTATCACCTGATAATCGTCCGAGAAGTTGGCTTTGTGTCCCTCGATGCGGTTCTTGAGGCGGACGATGGCTATCTGATCGACGTTCTTCTTGGAATCCTTCATCTGGAACGGTTGCGAAATCTCGCCCACCTTCATCGATGCCACCTGTCGGGCCACCTCGGCGGGCAGCTGGTCCATGGCGATACGTCCGGTGTTGCTGCCGTCTTCCGATGTGGTGGTCATGAGACCTCCCGAGTTGCGGGTGGCTTTGTCGGCCGACACTACGCGGGCTGCCTGTTCGAAAGTCACGAGGTTGGAGTCGATTTTGGCGCGTATGGTGTCCATCGTGAGACGGGTGTCCCTCAGCTCTTTGTTTGTCGGTTTGGGCGAGAGGAGGATGTGACGGAAGTTGGCACGGTCACCACGGCGTTCGATGAGCTGGATGATGTGGTAGCCGTATTCCGTCTCGACAATACGCGACACCTTGGTGGGATCTTTGAGCTGGAAAGCCACCGTGGCGAATTCGGGCACATAGGCATTGCGGGTGTTGAAGCCCAACTCACCGCCGTTGGCTGCCGAACCGGGGTCTTCGGAGTAGAGGATGGCGAGCGTGGAGAACTGCGACTCGCCGGAGGTGACGCGTTGGGTGTAGTCACGCAGACGTGCCTTGATGTTGTCGATGGTGCTCTGGGCGATGCGGGGCTGCATGGTGATAATCTGCACCTCCACCTGCGTGGGCACAAAAGGAATCGAGTCGGCCGGCAGACGGTCGTAGAAGCTGCGCACTTCGCCGGGCGTGGCCTGCACGTCCTCGGTGAGTTTGGCTCGCATTTGCTGCACGATACGCATATTTCTCATCTGCGTGCGCCATTCCTGACGGATTTCCGACAGGGGCTTGTCCATGTATTCCTCGAGTTTCTCTTTTGAGCCCACTTGTGCGATGAACATATTGAGACGGCTCTCTACAGCACCGTCCACTTGATCGTAGGGCACATCGATGGAGTCGAGTTGAGCCTGGTTGAGGAAAAGTTTCTGGATGGCGATTTCTTCGGGAATGACGGTGTAGGGGTCGCCGTCAATTTTCTCGCCCTGATAGAGCATGCGTTTGCGTTCGTTCTCCACCTCCGAGCGCAGTATGGCTTCGTCGCCCACGACCCAGATGATTTCATCTACCACATTGTCGGCTTCCTGTGCCGTCCCCTGTTGGGCGGGCCACAGTGCTGCAAGACCTAAAATTGCTGAAAATATATGTTTCATTTAAGTTCTGAACTGTTTCTTCTATTCGTAATTGACCGTCACATTGCCGTTCTTTTTGCCTTCCCGGAGCAGGGACTGCAGCAAGTGATTGTGGAATTGCTGGCGTCGTTCCTGGGAGAGCAGCTCGCGGATATTGTCCTTGGCATAGTCGAAAGGCTGCGAACTGCCGGCCTTCACATAGTCGCGCACCAGGAGCAGATAGACCGCCTCCTTGTCCTTCATCTCATAGACTCCCTGTTTCAGGAAATCTTTGCCTTTGCGCAGGTCGGCGGGGATGTAGCCGGTGAGTTGGTCGAGAGCGACCCATTTCTCGTATTGGTTGTCATAGACCGTCGCATGTTGGCGGCAGAAGTCTTCCAGGTCGCCCATCACTTCGGTATCTCCCCTGGCCAGGCTTTCGAGCCATCCGCGCACGTCGCGGGTCTTCTCAGTGCGGATGTCAAGTTTCACGGTGATACCTTCGGCCAATGCGACCGGCGAGGGCATTTCGAGGCGGTGTTTCTCCCAAAACATCTCACACTCCTTGTCGCTCACCTCGCCCACTCTTTCCGAGAGAATCTGTGTCTCGTATGCCTGCGAGATGAGCCGTATCCGGTAGTCGTTCACTTGGGCTTCCAACTCTCCGATGTCGGGCAGGTTCTTGAGACCCTGTTGCATGAAGAGCTGACGTTCCACCCAGCTGTCGATAAATTCCCGTGCAAAGGCGATGCTGTCTTCTCCTGTTTTGGAGAGCGGTATTTGCATCTCCACCTCGGCTCTTGAGAGCGTATGGTCTCCTACTCTGGCCATCACGTTCCTGTCGGAGAGACTCTCGCAGGAAGCAACAGCCAGACCGCCGAGCACAGCGAGCAACGGCAGGACGGGTTTATTTGCGCAGTTTGTCAAGTTCGGGTTGATTGATGGTCCAGGAGTATTTCTCGCGCAGGCTGGCCACCCATTTGTCTTCGAGTTCGGCCTGGTAGTCGCCTATCACGAGTGCTCTCACGTCGTCTTCACTGTCGGGGCCTGTGGGCAACACTTTGCCGTAGGTCATTCTGACGGGCATGTCCTGACGGGGAGCTTGTATGACATCGGGCTGCTGCCCCAACTGCTGGATATCGACGGTCTGATTCTCGCCGATGCTGTAAAGTCCGTTCACGATGTGGAATTTCGGATGTTTGGGGTCGGGCGTAAGCAGGGTGTCGGTGAGGACTTCGAGGCGCACCAGATCGGCGGCTCTCTTCCAGTCGTTGTGTTCGTAGAGGTCCTTGAGTTTGGCCACCAGTGCGGAGTCGTCGGCACATTCGATGAAGGCTCCTCGGAAACGGGGTTTGTCCCAATCGTATTTTCTGCGGTGCTCCATGAAATAGTTGTGGAGTCCTGCGCTGTCCTGGGCCGCTTTGTCCCACACTTCCTTGCCGGCCACATCGAAGAGCATGATGCCGTCGTGGTATTCCTGATAGAGGTGGGCAAAGTCGGGATATTTTTCGGCCAAATGGGCTTCCTGATATGCCTCGACGGCTTCATCCTCCCAGGCATCCACGAGTTCGCGGATGTCCATCCAGCGGGGTTCTGTTCCTGCGGGCACATGCTCCACAAGGTCCTTGGCTGCATATTTCTCGCCGTTGATGGTGAAAAGCGGCTTTTTGTTCTTGGCCATCTTGTCGTTCCAGGTCTGACGGCTGAGGGTGGTGTCGGCACTCAGTTTGCAGATTTTGTCGAACATTTTGGCATCCTCTCTGAAGTTGTTCTCATTCTTCCACTGGCGCAGCATCATGGCTTTCCCCACCTTGGCACGTTCGGGGTCTGCCGGCAGTTGCTGACGCAGTTCGTCCCTCATCTGTGAGGTCACGGGCGCGTCTTTGCGTATGCCGTTGAGTTTCACGATGTGCCAGCCGTAGGCCGTGCGGAAAGGTTTCGAATAGTCGCCTTCCTGTTTCAGCGAGAAGGCCGCTTGCATCCATTCCTCGGGGAAGCGTGCCGTGTCGTCAAGCCAGGGATACTGACCTCCGTCGCGTGCCGTGTATTGGTCGTCGCTGTTCTCGGTTGCCAGTTGGGCAAAGTCGGCTCCCTGCTGCAGGAGCGTGTAGAGCGAGTCCATCTCAAGGCGTGTCTGCAACATCTTGTCGGCTGTCTGGGGTCGGGGGAAGGTTTTCATGATGTGGGCCACCTGACGCTGTTCGCTCTTGGGCGAGCGGTCGATGACTTTCACCAAGTGGAATCCATATTGTGAACGGCACACCCCGTATCCACCGACGGGAGTGGTGTAGCACACCGTCTCGAAGGGATAGACCATCTGTCCGGCCGAGAAATATCCCAAGTCGCCGGCACGCTGTGCGGCACCGGGTTCTTCGCTGTTGGCACGAGCCAGGCTGTCGAAGTCGGCTCCGGCTTCGGCCTCCCGCTTGAGCTCGTAAATGCGGGCTTTCTTGCGGGCCACCTGTTCTTCGTTGGCCTGCCGGTCCGTCATGAGGAGAATATGCTGGGCGTGAACTTTGTATTTGTTTCTTTCCACAAACTCAAACACCAGCGTGTCGTGCCAGTCTTCGCCCTTCATGTAGGGCTCGACCAGTTGTTTGCGGTAGCCCGCCAACTCGTCGCGGAAGGCTTTGGTGGTATCTACGCCGCGAGCTGCAGCCTCGGCCACTTTCAGCTTGTAGTTGATGAAGAGGTCGATATATTCGTCGAACGTTTTCTTCTCGGCCAGTTCTTCCTGGTCGTTTTTGGTGTAGAAATATTCAAACTCGGAGGCTTTTACGTCCTTGCCCGCCACAGTCATTACCACAGGGTCGTTGTCGGCAGCCTGCAAGTTGGCGACAGCCATCAGTGCTGTCAATCCTATCAGAGATGTACGTTTCATGCTCATATTTAATTAAAAAATTCCGCGCAAAGATATTGAAAATTTCTGACATCTCGGCTCCCGAACCCTCAATATTGCAATTTTTAACCAAAAAATTTGGTCAATTCGCGAATTTTATCTATATTTGCCGCAACATTTCAACACAAAACATATAAAACAACTCAGATTTTTCCAATGGATTTTCATCAACTTGTTCAGCGTCGCCGTTCCTATCGCAAGTTCACCGGCGAACCGGTTTCCTCCGACCAGTTAAGACTCATTCTCGAAGCCGGACTGATGTCTCCCGCCGGCAAACGCAAGAACCCGTGGCGTTTCGTCGTTGTCGAAGACAAAGCCACCCTCGAAGCTCTCTCCCGGGCCAAAGCGCAGGGTGCCCTCCCCCTTGCTGGTGCAGCAGCAGCCATTGCCGTGACGGCCAATCCCGCCGACTCCGACACTTGGATTGAAGACCTCTCCATAGCTGCCGTCATCATGCAGCTTCAGGCTCAGGACCTCGGGTTGGGCAGCGTTTGGATTCAGATGCGTCTGCGCGATGACGAGGCCGGACAGCCTGCTTCCGCCAATTGTGCCCGTATCCTTTCACTGCCTGAAGGAACCGAGACCCTCTGTGTGCTCGCCCTCGGCCATCCCGACGAGGAGCGCAAGCCCTACGACCCGGAAAAACTCTCCTGGGAGAAAGTCCGCGGGTTGCACTGATATTTTTTTTGAACACTTTTGAACACTTTTGAACGGTCATGAAATCGTATCATATTCTCTTCCTTTCGGCCGCAGCATTGTTGGCCTGCATTTTCCCTTCACTCCAAGCCCAAGAGGTTTCCCAACGTCCCGATTCGAGTTTCCACAGCCATCACGGACGGCCTCACGATGTACAGCCTTTGCTCAATCCCGACAGCACAGAGATTTACCGTCTCTCGGGCGACACCGTCTTTGTCAACTCCGTCCGCTTGGGACGCGACATCAAGGGCTACCGCGATGTGACTCCCGTCGAGGTGGCTGTTGTCCGCGGAAAAGTGGAGTCGGTACGTCTGCTCAACAATCATGAGAGCCGCGGCTACATCCGTAAAGTGTCTGCCGCAGGGTTGTTCGATGCCTGGAACGGACTTTCTGTGGCCGAGGCCGCCGAGTTGAAGGTCGATGCCGTCTCGGGTGCCACCTTTTCCAGCACGGCGATTCTCGAGAATGTGCGCCTGGCCCTCAACTACTGCGAAACGCAAAAACTCGCCGCTCTCGCCGGCGATGACGACGGCCCCTCCTTCGGCCCCATCCTGTGGACCCTCTGCGCTGCCGTTCTCCTCCTACTCCTCTTCTTCATTGTTACCCGGAAAAAACGGGCGTGAGGCATTATGTATCTGTTTGAGGGAAGATTTGTTAATTCTGATTTTTATCAAGAATTTGAGAATTTGAGAATTTTTTTCCTTTTGTTGAGGGAAGATTTGTTAATTCTTGATTAATAGAAGAATCCTTAGGGTTTCTGCATAAAAAAAAGACAGACTGTGAAACTTTGGATTTTGGCATTTACGTTGCTGCCCCTGCTGGGCGCTGTGTATGTCGGCTGGCATATTTTCCGCATCGTGCCGCTGGTTCCGGCCGGCAAACTGGCCTGTGCCGTGCTTTTCGGGTTGGGAATGGTGATGCTGATTGCAGCCTTTGTGCTCAATATCGATGCCCTGCCGTTCCCGATGGCCGTCACCATTTATCAGGGTGGGGCTTCGTGGATATTCTGGCTGCTTTATGCGGTGATGATTTTCCTGTTGTTGGACATCGGACGCTTGGTTCGGCTGGTGCCGTCCTCGTTCCTCAACGACAGCTGGGCCGGTACGCTCACCGTGGTGGGCGTAATGGCGGTGCTTTTCATCTACGGCAACATACATTATTATAATAAGGTGCGTGTGCCCCTGACCATGGAGACCGACAAACCGCTGGAACGTCCGCTGACGATAGTGTTGGCATCGGATTTGCACTTGGGCTACGTGAACCGCAAGGCGGAATTTCAGCGTTGGCTCGACATGATTTATGTGGAGAAGCCCGACATGGTGCTCATTGCCGGCGACATCATCGACGGTTCCCACCGCGCTGTGGCAGTACAGCGGATGGACCAGATGTTCGCCCAATTGGGCTGTCCCATTTATGCCTGTCTCGGCAACCACGAATACCTGCGCGGAGTGGGCAATTCCATGCAGTTCTATCAGGATGCAGGCATCAACCTCCTGCGTGACGAGACGGTCCGGACGATGGGCATCAACATCATAGGCCGCGACGACGATACCAACAAAGCCCGCACACCGCTGGAGACCTTGGCCCTGCAATGCGACCCGTCGCGCTTCACCATTCTGCTCGACCATCAGCCTTACCGGCTGGAGGAAGCGCAAAAAGCAGGCATCGATTTCCAGTTCTCAGGTCACACCCACTACGGGCAGATGTGGCCCATCAGCTGGATTACCGATGCCATCTTTGAGGATGCGTTCGGCCCCTACACGAAGGGCCGCACGCAGTATTATGTTTCTTCGGGTTTGGGTATCTGGGGGTCACCCTTCAGAATCGGTACCCGCAGTGAGTTCGTCGTTCTCACTCTTCTTCCGCGCTAAGTATTCGGGAAGCGACATGCCGGCCTGGTCGAAGAGTTCCGCCAACGGAGGAACCGACTTGAAGAGACCCGAGAGGAATCCGGCCGTGGAGGTCTTGCCGTCGCCGGCACCGGCGCCGTTGTCCCAAACGGTGACTTTGTCGATTTGGATGCCCTTGATGGCATCGACCTGTGTCTTGACGAGGTCGGGCAGTTTCTCGAGGAGAAGCAGTGTGTATGCCTTGGTGGCGTCACCGCCGGCAGCCTGTATCATCTTGTCGTAGCCCTGGGCCTGTTTGGTGAGGACTTCGAAGTAGCCTTTGGCTTCGGCCTCCATCTTGGCGAAGATGGCATCGGCTTCACCCTTGGCATTGACACGTTTTTGTTCGGCTTCGGCCTCGGCCTCGATGATTTTGCGCTGTTTCTCGATTTCCTGAGGTACGAGGACGTTGGCCTTCTGGGATGCACGCTCGCGCTCGGCGCGGGCGTTTTCGGCTTCCTGCTGTGCGGCGTATGCTTCCTCGAGGGCTTTGGCCTCGGCCACCTTCTCGGCAGCTACGGCCTTGCGTTGGGCTTCAGCTTCCTTCTCACGGCGTGCGGCATCGGAGTTGGCAATTTCCACCTTGGCGCTGTTTTCGCCCTGTATGGCCTCGGCGTTGGCTTTGGAGGTCTGGATGCGGGTGTCGCGCACGGCCTCGGCCTTGCCTATCTCGCCGAGTTTCTCCTCGCGAGCCACGCTCACCTTGGCCTCGTTGATGGCTTTGGCGGCAGCTTCTTTGCCGAGCGCTTCGATATAGCCCGATTCGTCCTTGATATCCGTCACGTTGACGTTGATGAGCTTGAGGCCGATTTTCTTGAGTTCGATTTCGACATTCTTTTTGATATTGTCCTGGAACTTGTCGCGGTCGGAGTTCAGCTCCTCGATGGACATGGAGGCTATGACGAGACGCAACTGTCCGAAGAGAATGTCCCGGGCCATGTCCTGGATGTCGGTGGCAGTGAGTCCCAAAAGACGTTCCGCAGCATTGTTCATCGAGTCGTCTTCGGTCGAGATACCCACAGTGAAACGGCAGGGAACATCGACGCGTATGTTCTGACGGGAGAGGGCATTGGTGAGATTTGCCTCGATGGAGATGGGGGTGAGGGAGAGGTAGGCGTAGTCCTGTACAACGGGCCAGACAAAAGCGCCTCCGCCGTGGATGCAGCGAGCCGAACCGCGGCCGGTTTTGCCGTAGATTACCAGGATCTTGTCCGACGGACACCTGCGGTAACGTTTCAACAGGGCCGATAGCAGCGTGATGGCCACAATGACCACAATGACGATAAGAGAAATTCCTTCCATAATAAGATGATATAAAGAGTTTGTGAATTATAATTTCTCGACCAATACGGTGTTGCCTTCCACCACATCGACGATGCGGACCTTGGCTCCGGTGGGGATGATTTCATCGCCGGCGTTGAGAGCCTCGAGTTCGTGAATGGAACCGTTGAGCGACACCGTAATCTTGCCGGTCTCGGAGCGGCGTGCCGGGATGCGCAGATAGACATCGGCAGTGAGACCTATGGTCTGTCGGGCCGTGAACGTGTTGTCCTTGTTGAGTTTCATCACCTGACGCAGCAGCAGGGCGATGAGCAACATGAAGAGCAGGCCTACGGCTCCCGCGATGAAACCGAGAGCCAGCCCCGAGGAAATGCGGCTCCAGAAGAGCACGCCCGTCCAACCGAAGCCGAGCAGGAAACAGGTGAGTGTCTTGACCGACACGATGTGGAAACCGTCGGCGTCAAAGTCGGCACCGCCTCCGTCGAGGTCGGTGTCACTGTCGAATCCGATGAAGGTCATGACGGCCTGGATAACAAACACGACGGAGGCAACGACGGCCACAATCCAATAAAACTGGAGTCCGCCGGACAATTCGGAAAAAGATTCTATAAAGTCCATAAAAGTGTATTTGTTTTGTAAACTACGCTACAAAGATAAGCCTTTTTTCTGAAATAATTTGCATAAAAAGCAAAAAAAATGCCTTTTGGTTTGCAAAATTCATGAATTTGTGCTAACTTTGTGCTGCAAAATTGACTTTTCAACGCATATCGGATGCAGAAAACCGACCAAAAAGCAGTGCTGGTGATGGGCATTCTGAACGTCACTCCCGACTCTTTCTACGAGGGGTCGCGTGTGACGGACGAGGCTTCCGTCGGAGCACGTGTGGAGCAGATACTCCGCGAGGGTGGAGACATCATCGACGTGGGAGCATGCAGCACACGGCCCGGAGCGGACATCGTGGACGAGGAGGAGGAGATGCGACGCTTGGACTTTGCGCTTGGCGTGGTGCGTCGGACGGCTCCCGAGGCTGTCGTGAGCGTAGATACGTTCCGTGAAGGGGTGGCCTGCCGGTGTGTCGGCGACTGGGGCGTGAACGTCATCAACGACATCTCGGGCGGCAACGAGGAGATGTATCGTGCCGTAGCCCGACGGAAGGTCGGTTACGTCCTCACCCACAACGACCCCGACGGACGGAGCAACACGCCCGGGAAAGCCGCCCTTTGGTTGTCCGACAGGCTGGAGAGGCTCAGGGCACTTGGAGCGGAGGACGTCTGGCTCGATCCGGGCTTCGGCTTCCACAAGACGCTGCAGGAAAACTGGGCGCTGCTCAGGGGTCTCGGCGAGATTGCGGCTCTGGGTGCTCCCGTTTTGGCAGGCGTGTCACGCAAGAGCATGATATGGCGCCTTCTGGACATCTCTCCTGCAGAAGCCCTCAACGCAACGACTGCCACCCATGTGCTGGCTTTGCAGCAGGGAGCTTCGGTGTTGCGTGTCCACGACGTGAAAGCCGCAGTGGAAACTGTCAAGATTGTCAACAATTTCAGAAACCAATAAACCGAACTGTTCAACATGTGGGATTTCGGACTCAAAGACGCAATTGACATCCTGCTGGTAGCGATACTCCTCTATTATCTCTACCGACAGATGAAGTCCAGCGGCACGACGGTGCTCTTCCAGGGAATCGTGGCCGTTCTGGTGGCGTGGATTGTTGTTTCCCACGTGTTCAAGATGAGACTGTTGGGGGCCATTCTCAATGCCATCATCAGTGCCGGATTCATCGTTCTGGTGGTTATCTTCCAAAACGACATACGCCAATTCCTCATCCGTCTCGGCTCCCGCCGCCAGTGGAGTTCGTTCCTCAAGTATTTCCAGAAGGAACAGGACGACCACAAGGAATATCTCCAGACGGTGGACGAAATCGTGATGGCCTGCAACGAGATGTCCGAAACGAAGACAGGGGCTTTGATTGTGCTCCGAAGGGAGGACGACCTCCGTCCCTTTGTCAATTCCGGCGACGAAATCGATGCGAAGGTCAATGCACGCCTCATCGAACAGATTTTCTACAAGAATACGCCCCTGCACGACGGCGCAATGATTGTGGAAAGCAACCGCATCAAACTGGCTGCAGGCGTCTTGCCCGTATCCCACAACAACAGCATCCCCAAGGAACTGGGACTGCGTCACCGCTCGGCCATCGGACTGACCGAACAATGCGATGCCCGCGTCGTGGTGGTGAGCGAAGAGACAGGCGACATCAGCGTCTGCCGGCGAGGCCGCATCTTCCGCAAACTGACGGCAACCGAGCTCCAGAAGATGCTGCTCAAAAAATGAATGATTTAACCGGGAGTTACGCAACCTCCCATAACAACCAAAAACGAAAGAAATGTTTTATATCGAAAAGACGTTTGAAATCAGTGCAGCCCATCAGCTGCATCTGACTTATGAGAGCAAATGCTCCGTCCTTCACGGCCACAACTGGGTCATCACCGTGTGGTGCAAGAGTGAGAAACTCGACGAGAACGGCATGGTGATAGATTTCAACTTCATCAAGCACAATGTCAAAGAACGGCTCGACCATCAGAACCTCAACGAGGTGCTGCCGTTCAACCCCACAGCCGAGAATATCGCCAAATGGGTGGCCGACCAAGTGCCCCAGAGCTATAAGGTGAGGGTGCAGGAGACGATGAACAATGTGGCCATCTACGAGAAATAAATGAAGGTCAACGAGATATTCTGTTCGCTTCAGGGCGAAGGCTTTTGGACGGGCACTCCGTCGATTTTCATCCGTTTCTCGGGCTGCAACCTGAGGTGTGACTTCTGCGACACCCGCCACGAAGACGGACAGGAGATGACCGAGGCGGAGATACTCTCTGCGACAGCCGGATACAAGGCCCGCCACGTGGTGCTCACCGGCGGAGAACCGTCGCTGCAAGTGACGGCTTCGCTGGTCCAAGGACTCCATCGCCAGGGACGGCGGGTGGCCATCGAGACCAACGGGACACATCCCTTGCCCGAGGGCATCGACTGGATTACCTGTTCGCCCAAGGAAGGCGGACGTGTGGTGCTCAGCCGCGCCGACGAACTGAAGGTGGTTTATCAGGGGCAGGATTTCTCGCAGTATGACGCAATAGAAGCCCGCTGGCGTTTCGTCCAGCCCTGTTCCTGTCGCAATACGGAGGAATGTGTGGCTTGGCTCATGCAACATCCGGACTGGAGACTCAGCCTTCAGACCCATAAGATACTTAACATCAGATGACTATAGATTTACCCTATTTCGGAGAATTGATAACCCAGGCACCCTCGTCGGCTGCATGGGTGGCTTTGGTTATTGCCGTGCTGTTGCTCGTTGTGTCCGGGATGATTTCGGCTTCCGAAGTGGCTTTCTTCTCGCTGTCTCCCCAGGAGCTGCAGGAACTGGAGGACGAGGAAGAACCCAACGATGCCGTCATCCGGCGTCTCCTGGCCCGCAGCGACCGTCTCATGGCCAGTATCCTCATCGGCAACAACTTTGTCAATGTGGCCATCATCACGCTCTTCTTGCTGTTTTTCGAAAGCGTATGGGTGAGGATTTCGCTCGTTCTTGATTTCATCATCCAGTCGGTTCTGCTGACCTTCCTCCTGTTGCTCTTCGGTGAGATTATGCCCAAGATTCTGGCCAGCCACGACAGCCTCAAATTCTGCCGTCGGGTGGCTCCCTTCATCAGCGGATTGGAGAGTCTGCTGCGCCCGTTCACGGCTTTGTTGGTCAATTCGATGGGGCGCATCAACCGTCGCCTGGCCGGACACGTGGGTGCCGAGGAGGTTTCATCCGAAGACCTCGGCACCGCCCTCAGCATCACGCCCCAAGTCAACAAGGAGGAGAAGAAAATGCTCGAAGGCATCATCACCTTCGGCGACAAGAGCGTCAAAGATGTGATGACATCGCGCATGGACATGACAGCCATCGAGGAGAAAAGCAACTTCTCGCAGGTGCTCCAACTCGTCAACGAGACCAAGTATTCGCGCATCCCCGTCTATCGCGAGACCGAGGACCACATCCAGGGCATCCTCTACGTCAAGGATTTGCTCCCTTACCTCCAGCGAAGCAACGACTTCAAGTGGCAGAATCTCGTGCGCGAGGCTTACTTTGTGCCCGAAAACAAAATGATTGACGACCTCCTCAACGACTTCCGGAAGAAACGTCTCCACATGGCCATCGTGGTCGATGAATTCGGCGGGACAGCCGGTCTCATCACCATGGAAGATGTGCTCGAGGAAATCGTGGGCGAGATTCACGACGAGTACGACGAGGACAAGAAGACATGGCGCAAGGTGGGCCAGAACGAATGGATTGTGGAGGGCAAAACTTCACTCAGCGACTTCTACAAGGCTACCGACCTCGACAGCGATTATTTCGACGACAAAACCGACAACTGCGAGAGTGTGGCCGGTCTGCTCATGGAAATCAAACAGGACTTTCTGCGTCAGGGCGAGACCATCCACTTCAAACGGCTGGACTTCATGATTCAGAGTGTCGATAAACGTCACGTCGAGAGCGTGCGTGTCAAATACCACGGCGATGACCGCAAAGATTGAATCTCCTGCCGACGACCTGCTTTTGGGACTGTGGCGCATCGAGGAGACGTCCGCTGAGTTGCGTGCGCTTCTCAATTTCCCCGTGATGTATGCCGACCGCATTGCCCCTCTGCGCGAGAACTCTGCCCGTATGCGAGAAATATTGGCCGTACGTTGTCTGCTCAAGGCCATGACCGGCGAGGAACAGCGTGTGCTCTACGATGCCGACGGCAGTCCTGCCATACCCCAGCAAATAGAATCCGTCAGACAGTCCGACGGCAAGGAGGTCCACACCGTTTGGACGCATCTCAGCATTTCCCACACCGAGGGATGGGCCGCAGTGCTTTTGGCTTCCCGGCCCGTGGGCATCGACATCGAGCGGTTGGGGCGTCGTGTCGAACGTGTGACTTCCCGTTTCCTCCAGGAAAGCGAACTGGCCCTCCTGCGCGACGAGGTCGAACTGCATCTCGCCTGGAGCGCCAAAGAAAGTCTCTACAAGGTCCTGGGACGAGACTATTTCGACTTGCAGCATCTCACCACCATCGAGTCCGTCAACTACACTTCCCGCGAAGGAAACCTCCGACGGGGAACCATGGATGTCACAGTTTCCCGCCAGGGATTGAAAACGCTGCATTTCGAAACAAACAGCGACTTTGTGCTTACCTGCCTCTTCTGAAACCTTTCCGATTTCGGACAGCCTCTCCCCAACCCTGAAACACTCTTTTTTCCATTGCTTAGTGGTACACTTTTAGATTAGAATGTGTGGCATACTTTTAAGTTAGAGATTACACAGATTTACGTCTTCCGAAACGAACAAATCGTTACGCGAAGTTCGGAGATTGGTTTGCAAAGTTGCAAATCG
>CALBPV010000012.1 GCA_937899265.1 uncultured Bacteroidales bacterium | reverse complement strand
GATGATACTTTTTCAAGAAATCAATAAAAGGTATTTCACTTACACACGTTTTATTTAAAGTGTATCTCGGTGAACCATATCTAGTTTTACAATTGACACATTCGCCTAAAACTCTATCTTCAGCGAGACAATATCCGCAACTTTCGTTACACAAAGTACCTTCATTTGTTTTTAAAAATGGTTGATAACATTTATCACAATGGGTACTATTACTACATTCTTTACAATGATCAATACAAGGACAACATTTTTCTCTTCCTTTTTCCTTTGTTGTTACATAAAAGCCATTATTTGGACAAATATTATTACATGAGCCGGGAATACCATGTCCTTCTGTTTGGTTACAATAGAAATAATATCCTGCTTTACACATAGTGCATTTATTATCTGTATCATCACCTTTTTCGAAACATTCGGCACAATTTGGATGACAATGCTTCCAACGCCATAAATGCTTTTTATCTGGACCTGGAGTTTTATCTAAATAAATCACTACACCAAGGACTGATTCCCAATATTTCTTTGTTTCATTACTTATACAAGTTTTATTATTGTATTCATAATGGAAATAATTGTTGTCATAATCACAAACCCTGCAATTTGTTGTTGGAATTTCTTTAATAAAACCACCAAAACATGATGAACAAGATATGTTACAATTTGGACAATTATGTGGTTTTCCAAAGTCTCCAAAGGTAGCACTAGTATCTTCTTGATAATAATAAGGTCCGTTGGGATTACATCCTAAACACTGATGATGTTCAGCGTTTCCTTTTTCAGCAAGAACTCCGGTCTAAGGTCTAAGGTCAAAGGTCTAAGGTCAAAAGTCAAAGGCGCTCAACGTCGTAGTGTCTATTGAAGCAATTAGGTTGGCATAGTCCTTGCCCCAAAAGTCAAGCGAATAGCCCTCACTCGTGATGTCCACTCGTCTTTGATTATGGAGGTTATTTGTGGATTCGCAGGAGCGAGAGGCTGTCGATATAAGCGACAGGCAAGGACTCCTTGTCGGAGCCCATGAGGGAGAGGGTGACTATCAGGGACTCGAAATCGAGGGTGGAGTCGGTCACAACGGAGATTTGCATCGTGGTGTCGCGGAATGCGAGGCCTGTCTGCGATGCGGCAGAATCCTTGGGATAGGTAGCCGCAAGGGTGGCCACCAACCAGTGGTCGGCCGGGAGTTGGGACAGTTGCAGATTCCAGGACAGGGAATCACCCCTTCGGAAATTGGAGTCACGGGGAATCACAAAACTCCGGAATGCCGAAAGACGGGCACCGTCCATCACGAGATAGGGGCTGATGCGCCACAGGTTGACGGTATCGCCGGCATCGCTCACCCCCCATGAGGAATTCTCGTAGGCAATTGCCTTCCAATATTCGTCTCTCGCCTTGAGGCTGTCGTTCACGCGGTCGTAGATGCGGATGAAACGCTTGAGATGGCGGCTGTACCACATAAGCGACGAGTCATATCGTGCCCTCGAAATGCCGTGTTCCACAAAGACCGAAGCCATGACGTTGCGCTGGGACTCCTGGGTGGAGAACTGCGAGCGCTGCAAGTCCAACAGTGCCTCGGCACGGTGCATATCTATGAGCACTGCCGTCATTTCGTCATCGTCCAGCACGTAGTCCGGACGAGAATTGCAGGCTGCGAAAGCCAGCGTCACGAAAGCGAAAACGGGAAACAGAATACGTCGCATAGGAGTGATTCGGATGCAGTAGGAGATTATTCTTCCTCGCCCTGCAGACGGTTGAGCGTCTTGTAGTAGCAGAGGATGAGGAGGGCGACACCCACCGAGATGGCGGCATCGGCGAAGTTGAAAATGGGTTTGAAGAATTCGAACGGCTCATCGCTGCACGGCAGCCAGTCGGGCCAGGCAAAAGAGAAACCGCCCAACGACACCGCCTCTCCGGCCATCGGCACCCAATCGGGCCAGTTGAAATGAATCAGGGGGAACCAGAACATGTCCACCACCTTGCCGCGAAACCACGGGGCATATCCTTCGAGTTCTGTGCCAAGGGTACATTGGGCGAGGTGGCCGTAACTGTCGGTGAAGCACTGTCCGTAGAAGACGCAGTCGATGATATTGCCCAAGGCACCGGCGATAATCAAAGCGACGACAGCCACAAAGCCCCGATTCACACGGTCGAGCACCTTCCAGAGCATCCAGGAGAATGCACCGACGGCAAACACGCGGAAGAGCGTAAGGAAATATTTGTCCACAAACTCCATGCCGTAGGCCATACCGTTGTTCTCGATGAAGGAAAGGTAGAACCACGAAGTCACCTCGACACTCTCGCGCAGGACGAAGTGTGTCTTGACATATATCTTGACAATCTGGTCCGTAATGACGACAAGCGCCACAATGGCCCAAAAGAGAGTAATCTTATAGCCTCTCCCCAGCCCTCCCCTGAAGGGAAGGGGGTGTTCAAGTTTCAGGTTGCTGCGTCTCACTGATAGGAAACAAATAGCGTCCTCCCCCGCTGCGGAGGGAGGCTTGCATTATCGTCTTGCCTCTTTGTCCTCGACGTTGGTCGTGGCGTGGGGCACAGCGCGGAGACGTTCCTTGGGAATCAGCTTGCCGGTCACGCGACTGATGCCGTAGGTCTTGTTTTCGATGCGAATCAAGGCACCCTGCAGTCCACGGATGAACTTCTCGAGACGGGAAGCCTTGAGGCCCAATTCTTCGCGGGACAAGGCTTCGGAGCCGTCCTCCATATTCTTGTAGGTCGGAGCCGTGTCGCGGTCGGAATTGTTGTTGTTGGACATACGCTCGCGAATGGATGCATACTGCTCGCGTGCCACTTCAAGTTTCGCGAGGACGAGCTCTTTGAATTCCGCCAGTTCTTCGTCCGAGTAGCGTTGTTTTTCTTGTTCGTCTGCCATAATTTTGGTGTTTAAAATAGTGGTTATGATAAAATAATATAAAGCCTCTCCCCCAGCCCTCCCCTAAAGGGAAGGGGGAAGGAGTTTCAAGTAGCCTCTCCCCAGCCTACCCCCAGCCCCTCCCTGAAGGGAAGGGAGTAGAGGGGGGAAGGGGTTATCCATTTTTGCGCACATCGGCCTTGAGGCTGTAGCCGTCCATGTCGAAGGTGACGGCATCGGCCGACACCTCACCCACGCTGAGGGTGGTTGCCAGCACCTGGTCGGCGATGTACTTGTTGAACTGCCGGACAGCCTCGTCGGTTTCGGGACGGCTCTCGAGCACGACGGTGATACGGTCGGTGATTTCGAAACCGGCCGTCTTGCGCTGGTTCTGGATGCGCTTGATGAGTTCGCGGGCGGTACCCTCGCGCTTGAGATCCTCGCTGATTTGGATGTCGAGCGCTACGGTCACGCGTCCCTCGGCAGCTACGTTCCAGCCGGGCATGTCTTCGGAGACAATCTCCACGTCGGCACTCACGATTTCGACAGGAGTACCTTCGAGGTCGAAGTTCAGGTGACCGGTCTGTTCGAGCCGGACGATATCCTTCTGGGGCAGGTCGTTGAGCACAGCGGCCAGGTTCTTCATCAGTTTGCCGTAACGCTTGCCCAATTCGCGGAAATTGGGCTTCACGCGCTTCACGAGGACGTGGTCATTGGAATCGGCTATCTTCAATTCCTTGACATTCACCTCGCTGAGAATCAGTTCCTTCATGGCAATCACATCGTCGTGCTGCTGCCGATCGACCGCCGGGAAGAGAATGGTCTGAAGAGGCTGACGCACGGGAATGTTGACTTTCTTGCGAATGGAAAGGATGAGCGAAGTGACCTGCTGGGCCAGAGACATCTTGCGTTCGAGGGCCTCACTCACGGCACCTGGCACGGGGAAGTCGGACAGATGGACGCTGACGTGACTGTCGCGTCCGCTCACGGCATTCAGGTCCGTGAAGAGCAAATCGCTGTAGAAGGGAGCAATGGGAGCCATCAGCTTGGCCACTGTCTCGAGACAGGTGTAGAGCGTCTGATAGGCCGCCAGTTTGTCGGGCGTCATCTCTCCGCGCCAGAAACGGGCACGGTTGAGACGCACGTACCAGTTGGACAGATTGTCGCATACGAAGGTCTGGACGGCACGTCCGGCCAAAGTGGGTTCGTAGTCGTTGTAGGCCTTTTCGACCTCCTTGATGAGCGAGGAGAGCGACGACAGAATCCACTGGTCAATCTCGGGACGCTGCTCTGCGGGAATCTCAGCCTCCTGTCCGGTGAAACCGTCCACGTTGGCATAGAGGGCAAAGAAAGAATAGGTATTGTAGAGCGTGCCGAAGAACTTGCGTTTCACTTCTTCTACGCCCTCGGGGTCGAACTTGAGGTTGTCCCAGGGCGAAGAGTTGGTAATCATATACCAGCGCAGGGGGTCGGAGCCGTACTGTTCGATGGCACCGAAGGGTTCGATGCCGTTGCCTTTGCGTTTGGACATCTTCTCACCGTTCTTGTCGAGCACGAGACCATTGGAAATGACGGCTTTGTAGGCGACCGAATCGAACAGCATCGTGGCAAGAGCATGAAGCGTATAGAACCATCCGCGCGTCTGGTCCACACCCTCGGCAATGAAGTCGGCGGGATAGACCGTGCGGTTGTCGAACTGCTCCTTGTTCTCGAAGGGATAGTGAATCTGGGCGTATGGCATGGCACCCGAGTCGAACCACACATCGATGAGGTCGGTCTCGCGCTTCATGGGCTTGCCTGAGGGTGAAACGAGCACGATGTCATCCACGTATGGGCGGTGGAGGTCTATCTTAGCGTAGTTTTCCGGGGTCATCTTGCCGGGCTCGAAACCGAGTTCCCTGTAGGGATTGGACTTCATGAAGCCGGCAGCCACAGATTTCTCTATCTCATTGTAAAGTTCCTCAACCGAACCGATGCAAATCTCCTCGCGCGTGTCGCTGTTGCGCCAAATGGGAAGCGGAGTGCCCCAATAGCGCGAACGCGAGAGGTTCCAGTCGTTGAGATTCTCGAGCCACTTGCCGAAACGTCCCGTACCTGTCGATTCGGGTTTCCAATTGATGGTATTGTTGAGTTCCATCATACGCTCGCGGCAAGCCGAAGCCCTGATGAACCAGGAATCGAGAGGATAGTAGAGAATGGGCTTGTCGGTACGCCAGCAATGCGGATAATTGTGGACATGCTTCTCGATGCGGAAAGCCAGACCGGCCTTCTTCATTTCAAGGCTCAGAATGATGTTCAGGTCGTCGGCCTTCTCGGAGGCTTCGCGGTCCCACTTGCCGTCCTTGTTGAACTCGGGAGAATAGGCATTCTTCACATAGTCGCCTGCATGCAGACGGTAGCCTTCGAGGTTGACACAGCGGTCGATGAAATTCTTGTCGAGTTCGTCAATCTCATAGTATTTGCCCTGCAAATCGACCATGGGACGTGTTTCGCCGGCCTTGTTGATGAGAAAGACGGGAGGCACATTGGCGGCATTGGCCACACGGGCGTCGTCGGCACCGAAGGTATTGGCGATGTGGACGATACCGGTACCGTCCTCGGTGGTCACATAGTCACCGGGGATGACGCGGAAAGCCTCGTCGGCCATCTCCACGAACTCGTCTTTGCCGTTCTCGGCCTTGAAGACTTTGTCGGGATGAGCCTGGGCATACTGCTTCACAAAGTCGGTCGAATTGTCGTCGAGGCGCTGTACGGGCTTCACCCAAGGCATGAGCTGCTGATAATGGAGACCCAACAAATCCTCGCCCGTCATGCGGTCGATGATACGATAAGGCACGGGAGCTTTGGCCCCCTTCTTGTCGCCTTCGGCCACAGCCTTCATGATGGCTTCATAGCCGGCACGGACCTCTTCGGTGGTCTGTACTTCGCCCTCGGGCTTGAAATAAGACTTCACGAGGTCTTCTGCCAGAATCATCGTGAGGGGCTCGTCGGTATAGGTATTGTAGCTCTGGAGGGCCACATATTTAATCTTGGGACCCACGCAGAGCGACGTGTTGGAAGGCAGGGTCCACGGAGTCGTGGTCCACGCCAGAATGACGGCCTTGCCCCACTCGTTCCAGGCGGCCTTGCCGTCCTTGAGCGTAAAGACAGCCGTCGCCGTTGTATCCTTCACGTCGCGGTAGCACCCGGGCTGATTGAGTTCGTGGCTCGAAAGGCCGGTACCGGCAGCGGGAGAATAGGGCTGAATGGTATAACCTTTATAGAGAAGTCCCTTCTTGTAGAGCTCCTTGAGCATCCACCAAAGGGTCTCGATGTAGCGATTGTCGTAGGTGATGTAGGGATCGTTCAAATCGACCCAGTAACCCATCTTGTGGGTGAGCTCGGTCCATTCTTTCGTATATTTCATTACCTCACGACGACATGTAGCATTATATTCGGCCACGGAGATTTTCTTGCCGATATCTTCCTTGGTGATGCCCAAAAGTTTCTCGACGCCCAGTTCGACGGGGAGGCCGTGGGTATCCCATCCGGCTTTGCGCTTCACCTGGAAGCCTTTCATTGTCTTGAATCGGCAGAAAGTGTCTTTGATGCTTCGTGCCATTACGTGATGGATGCCCGGCATGCCGTTGGCCGACGGGGGACCCTCATAGAAGACGAATGAGGGATGACCTTCACGCTCGGAGATGCTCTTGCCGAAGACATCGGCGGCATCCCAACGTTTGAGGACCTCTTTGTTGATTTCGGAGAGGTCAAAATGATTGTATTCTGCGAATTTTTTCATTATCTGTTCAATAAGATGGGCACAAAGATATAAAAAATCGGGCAAAGTACCAAATCTTTGTCCGTTTTTTTGAAATTTTGAGCCTATTTTAGTGCTATTTGAAAGACAGACTGTCAAAAACAGCCCTACAAAACGGGGTCATACAGCCCCCCGACCGCCTTCTGAATGAATCCAATGGACGGGTTCGATACCGTGGCTTGAGAGATATTCGTCGGCCCTCACGAAATGGTTGCATCCGAACCATCCTCTGTGGGCCGAGAGAGGCGACGGATGGGGCGCTTCGAGCACGAGGTGCCGATGCCGGTCGATGATGCGTCCTTTCTGCTGGGCATAACTTCCCCAAAGCATGAATACCAGATGTTCTCTCTCACGCGAAAGGGCTTCGATGGCTGCATCGGTGAATGTCTCCCATCCTTTGCCCTGATGGGAACCGGGCTGTCCCTGACTGACGGTCAGCGTGGCGTTGAGCAACAGGACTCCCTGGTCGGCCCAAGAGGAGAGATTGCCCCGGCTCTTGTCTATCGAGACGTGATACTCCGACTCCAGCTCCTTGTAGATATTCACAAGCGAAGGCGGCGGCTGGATGCCGTCCTGAACCGAGAAACAAAGTCCGTGAGCCTGACGGGGCCCATGATAGGGGTCCTGTCCCAGGATAACGACTTTCACTCGGGGGAAAGGGGTACGGTTGAAAGCCTCGAAGATGAATTTCCCGGGCGGATAGCAAGTGTCTGTGGCATAAGCACGCCGCACGAAGGCTGTGAGCAGTTCGAAATAGGGTTTGTCGAACTGCTCCGCCAGCACTTGTTTCCACGAGGGTTCTATCCTGACCTCCATCTGTCTTGCAAACGAAGGAAGGAATCAGATGGAGAGGACTCTCAAAACGGTCAGCAATTCCTCGTCGAGGGGCTTGTCCTTCTTGATGGCTTTGGCGAACGGAATATTGACGATGTGGTCGTTGTGGATACCTATCATCACGTTGCGCTGGCCTTCCTTGAGGGCCTCGATAGCGGCATAACCTGTGCGCGAGGCCAGGATGCGGTCGGCAGCTGTGGGGGAACCGCCTCGCTGGAGGTGGCCCAACACCGATACACGCACATCGTACTCGGGGTACTCCTGCTTGACATGTTCGGCCAGTTTGATGGCACCGCCTTCAGGGCTCTCTGTCACAATCACCATTGCGGAAGACTTGGACTTGCGGAAGCCGTTGTCGATGAGATTCTTCAGCTGGTCGTACTGGGTGGCCACTTCCGGAATGATGGCATCCTCGCAACCTGTGGCGATAGCACCGTTGAGGGCCAGAAATCCCGCGTCGCGTCCCATCACTTCGATGAAGAAGAGGCGCTGGTGTGAGGTGGCTGTGTCGCGAATCTTATCTACACAGTCCATGATGGTGTTCATGGCCGTGTCGTAGCCGATGGTCATGTCCGTTCCGGCCAAGTCGTTGTCTATGGTACCCGGCAGGGCTACGATGGGCACATCGTACTCCTTGGCGAAATTGGCCGCACCCGTGATGGAACCGTCGCCGCCTATAACCACCAACGCTTCTATCTCGTGCTTTTTGAGGTTGTCGTAGGCCTTCTTACGCCCCCCGGGGGTCTTGAACTCCATACTGCGGGCTGTCTTCAGTATGGTTCCGCCCTGCTGGATGATGTTGCTCACATTCTGGGTCTGGAATTCCACGATTTGGTCTTCAATCAGACCCTGGTAGCCACGATAGATACCCCACACACGCATTCCTGCATAGATAGCGGTACGCGTCACCGCCCTAATGGCAGCGTTCATGCCGGGGGCATCGCCGCCCGATGTCAAAATACCAATGCTTTTGATTTCCATATATAACAAATATCTATGAGTTGTTTAACAATTTTTCGGCCACTGCATTCATCAGCCATTTCGGGGTTGAGGTAGCACCACAGATGCCCACGGTCTCGGCACCTTCGGTCATTTCGGGAGTCAAATCTTCGGGATGGGACACAAACCAACTCTTGGGGTTGGCTCTCCGGCACACCTCGAAGAGGGCCTTGCCGTTGCTGCTCTTCTGCCCACTCACGAAGATGACCACATCGTGCTGCCGGGCGAAAGTCCGCAGATGGGGTATGCGATTGGCCACCTGACGGCAGATGGTGTCAAACGACCGAAAATCATCGGGATTCTGCATGCGCGATGCAATTTCCCCGGTCAGTTTCTTGAAGCGATCGACCGGCATCGTAGTCTGCGAGAAAAGACGCACCGGACGTGAGAAATCCACTTTCCCGAGATCCTCGTCTTCTTTCTCAATGACGATGGCATTTCCGTCGGTCTGTCCTACGAGTCCGTTGACTTCGGCATGGCCATTCTTTCCGAAAATGACGACCTGGACCCCTTGTGCATGTTCGGCTTCGTAGATGCGATGTATCTTGCGCTGAAGCGCCAACACCACGGGGCAGGTGGCATCGACAATCTGAATATCGTTTTCCTGTGCCAATCTGTAGGTCGAGGGCGGTTCGCCGTGAGCCCGAAGCAACACCTTGGTACCGTGGAGTTTCTTCAGGTCATCGTGTCCGATGGTGACAAGCCCCTTCTGGCGCAAGCGTTCCACCTCGAGATTGTTGTGGACGATGTCGCCCAAACAACAGAGCTGTCCGCCTTCCGTCAGCTGGTCTTCGGCCTTGCGTATGGCCGTCACCACACCCGGGCAAAACCCCGACTCGGGATCGACATTCACTTTCATGCTTCTATTTTGGCTTTGGCCCATTCGAGCAATTGGGCATTCTGCCCCTCGATGGTGAGGTTGCTGTTGTCAAGCAGAAGGGCGTCATCGGCCTGTTTCAGAGGACCCACTTCCCGGTGCGAATCGATGTAGTCGCGTTCTTTGACGTTCTCGAGGACCTCCTCGAAGGTCGAGGTCTCATCGCCTTTGCCGCGCAGTTCGAGCAGACGCCGTTGGGCTCTCACCTCGGGTGAGGCTGTCACAAAAACCTTCAAGTCGGCATTGGGCAACACTACCGTGCCGATATCTCGTCCGTCCATGACGATGCCTCCCTCCTCGCCCATGGCCTGCTGAATGGCTACCATTCGTTCGCGCACGAAGGGAAGAGCCGCAATGGGGCTGACACAACTGCTCACCGTCATTCCGCGTATCTCACCTTCCACATTCTCTCCGTTGAGCCAGGTGACAGGCCGTCCTTCGGCTCCGGGGGTGAACGTGATGTCGGCTTCCGGGAGACGTGCCTGAAGGACTGTGGTATCTATCTCTTTGGTTTCGGCGTTCATCATTCCGCCTCGAAGGGCGAAGAGAGCCACTGCCCGGTACATGGCACCGGTATCGATATAGACATAACCCAACTCTTTGGCCAGATGGCGGGCCATTGTACTTTTACCACAGGAACTGTGACCATCTATCGCTATTGTTATCTTTTTCATGCTGCAAAGATACTCCTTTTTAAAATAAAGAAGGCGTTTCGGCCCGAAAGTTTAAGATTTTTTAAAAGAACTGATACGACAAACCTATATTCAGAGACCCGTCCACAGCATTATAACGGGCATAAGCTGCCTGGAACGAGAAGCCTTTGTACTTGAAACCTCCACCCCAGGAAAGACCTCTCAAGAAACCTCCGCCACCGGAGAACTCGCGCTGTCGCCTGTAGTCGTATGCAGCGGCGAAGTAGAGATTGTCGTTCACAATCCACTCCGCTCCGAATTTCAGGTGGGTCAGTATCTGTTCGGCCCCCATCCATTTGTGCACCTCACCCGAGCCGTCCACATATTCGTCGTCCCAATTCAGCAATTTGTAAGCCGTCAGGGTCAAACAGAGGGGAAGATGTTCCAATTCGTTGCTCCATCCGAATTGGAGGTCGGTGGGCAGGTTGGTACGGCGGTCGCCCAACTTCTTGAGTTGTCCGCCCAGTTCCGTAACCGAGAGACCCAGACTGGTTCCGGTCACCTCGTTATAGTAGTTGATGCCCAAATTGACCGACAGGGCAAAAGCCGAGTAGCTCTCATAATTACTATATAGCGCGCGCATGAGGCCGCCCACTCTCCACCGTTCGGTGACGGGATAACCCACTCCTCCCGAAAAGGCGAGGTCCTTGGCCGAGAACGAACCGGTCGATACGCCGTTCTCATCGTAACCGTCGAAATTGCCGTAGTTGAGGAAACGGACACTGCCCATCCAACCACCCAGATCGAGGAATTGTCCTCCCCAAGCCACATGTCCCAGGTTCACGTCCGACACATAGTTCATGTAGCCCAACGCCAGCTGTCCGTTCATCTCGGGACAGAGCAACGCCGGGTTGTCTTCAGCCAAAGCGACCTCCGGTTCCACAATCGAGACGGCTCCTCCACCCAGAGCGGCTGCATGGGCCGACACGGGAAGAGACAGGTAACCGTAGGCTCCTGTCTTTTGTGCAAAAGTTGTACCCGCCGAAAGTATCAATGCGGTTATCGCAATCATCAGTCTTTTCTTCATCGATGTCTGAATCTTTTGAACTAATAACGCAAAAAATGACGATTTTGTATGCAAAAGTAGGCCTTTAAAGTGAAAAAAACAATAAAATCACACTAAAAATCATTTTTTTTGGAGATTTTTATCGTTTTTATCAAAAAAAAACATTACTTTTGCGAAGAAAATTCTAATAAATACTTATAAAATTTTAGATTCTAACCCCAAATGGAAACTAAGAAAGATCCAAAAGTAGATCTCGAGGGCAGAAAGACAACCGCGTTGTTGACGGGCCTCGTAGGAATCATGGCGATCCTCTTCATTGCCTTTGAGTGGACACAGACAACGTCACGCAAGGGTAATGCCTTCCAGCGCAATGACGTAATTGAAGAGGAAGAGGAAATCGTTATGACGGTGCAGAACAACACACCTCCCCCGCCGCCTCCGCCGCCCATGCCCGATGTCATTGAACAGCTCACAGTCGTCGAAGACGATGTGGAGATCGAGGAAGTTGAGGTACAGAGTGTTGAAGACGACAGCAACACAGAAGTACAAGTGATGGACCTTAACGCCGATTCAGGACCTTCTGAAGAAGAGGAAGCCGATGCCAATCAAATCTTCACGGTCGTTGAGCAGAACCCTGAGTTCCCCGGCGGAGAAGCTGCGCTCATGCAGTTTATCAAAAAGACCCTAAAATATCCTCCCTTCGCCGCAGAGAATGGCATTCAGGGTCGTGTAACGCTTTCGTTCACGGTCGAGAAGGACGGTTCTATCGGCAACATCGAGGTAATGCGTTCTCCCGCCGACGAGCTCTCCAAGGAGGCCATTCGCGTGGTAAGCGCCATGCCCAAGTGGAAACCCGGTAAGCAGCGTGGTAAGCCGGTACGCGTGAAGTACGTACTTCCCGTCACATTCCGTCTCCAGTAATCCCCCCGAGGACATTAATGTTTCAGAAGGAAGATTGTTCCCAGACGGACAATCTTCCTTCTTTTTCCTCTTTTCCCATGTTCACCCAACAAGAACTTTCACGCCTCATCAACACCGCCATCGAGCGTATCTCCTACCCCGACTTGGCACCCAACCTTTTCGATCCTGTCCAGTACATGCTCTCCAGCGGCGGCAAACGCGTGCGCCCCTGTCTCGTCCTGATGTCGGCCAATCTCTTCAGCGACGATATCCAGCCGGCTCTCACTCCGGCCATTGGCCTCGAAATATACCATAATTTCACATTGCTCCACGATGACGTCATGGACAAAGCTCCCGAACGTCACGGCAAACCCACAGTCCACCTCAAGTGGAACGAAAATGCGGCAATTTTGTCGGGCGACGCCATGCAGGCTCTCGCCTACACCTATATATCCACCGTCCCCACGCCTGTGCTCCGTCCCGTCATCGAGGCGTTCAACAAGATGAACGTCGAAATCGGAGAAGGACAACAACTCGACATTGACTTCGAGACACGCTCCGATGTCACTGCCGACGAGTACATCCGAATGATACGGCTCAAAACATCCGTTCTCCTCGGGTGTGCCCTCCGCATGGGCGGTCTCATCGGTCGTCAGCTCGCCATCGACAGCCACAACGGACTCGAAGGCAAACCCGAGGACATAGATCTCCTCTACACCTTCGGAGAGAATGTCGGACTGGCCTTCCAGCTTCAAGACGACTGGCTCGACTGCTGGGGTGATCCCGCCACCTTCGGCAAACGTATCGGCGGAGACATACTCTGTAACAAGAAGACCTATCTCCTCATCCATGCCCTCCAGATGGCCGACGGAAAGAACCTCGAAACCCTCTTGCGGGAAATCAATCCCGCCACAGCCTGCATGGGCGAAGAGGAGAAAATCGACTTCTTCCGCAAGGTCTATGTCGATTGCGGTGCCGAGTCGGCTTGCCGCAAAGCCATCGAATACTATCAAGCCACGGCTCTGGATGCCTTGAACCGCATCTCGATTGACCGCAGTCGCACCAAGTCGCTCTCGGCTCTTGCCCAAAGCCTCACCCATCGCAACAAATAATTTTTTTTGTTCCACCTTTTCCTTTTAAATATGTCCTACTACCGCAGACTTCCCAACACGGACATCGGTCGCGTCGAAGCTCTTCGCCGGGCCATCAGTATGGAGGGTTTTCAGGAGAACGGCGAACTTGTCCTCTCCTATCGCACCATCGAGGACGCCCGCCAGCTCATCGTCCCCTTTGACAAGGCTCGCATCCATGCAGCCCAAACCAAAGAGGCTCGTGACAAGTTCTCGCGCACCTACCGCCCCAAATACCGTATGGCGCAGCTCTACGTCAACCACTTCATTCAGGTTCTTCTGATGGCTGTACAGCGCGGCGAAATCAAGAAGGAAATTCTCCCGGCCTATGGACTGGAAACCAAACGCATGCCCGATGTCTATCCCGAGACATCTCTTGTAGAATGGGGCGAACGCATCATCCGTGCCGAGGAAGCACGTATCTCCTCTGGCGGCATCCCCATCTACAACCCGACCATCGCCAAAGTCAAAGTCCATTGGATGGATTTCCACGAGGACTATGAGCCCATGGTGCGTCTGCGTGAGAATTGGGAAAAGGCCCAGGAAGAAGTGGTACGTATGCGTCCCGCTGTCGATGACCTCATCCTCGACATCTGGAACCAGGTAGGCAAAGTTTACGCTGCCTTCCCCTGGCTTGAGCAAGTCAACCGCTCAGCCCGCTTCGGTGTTGTCTATTACGACCGCAAGGATCGCGAACGCCGTCGTGCCGAACGCGAACGCCTCAAAGAGGAAAACCGTCGCAAGCAAATGAATCTCAACATTTAATCACTTAATATCTCTATTTCAAAATGAAGAAAATCAGAGCCGCCGTAGTAGGTTACGGCAACATCGGTCGCTATGCTCTCGAAGCCCTCGAAGCAGCCCCCGATTTCGAAGTGGCGGGCATTGTCCGCCGTCAGGGTGCCCAGGATGCACCTCTTGCCATTCAACAGTATCCTGTCGTCTCCGACATCCGCCAACTCAAGGATGTCGATGTAGCCATTCTCGCCACTCCCACCCGCAAGGTCGAGGAGTATGCCCGCGAGATTCTCGCCCTCGGCATCAACACTGTCGATAGTTTCGACATCCACACATCCATCCCCGCCCTGCGCTCCACTCTCGGTCCCATCGCCCGCGACCACAAAGCTGTGAGCATCATTGCTGCAGGTTGGGATCCGGGTTCGGACTCCATCGTACGCACCCTCATGCAAAGCCTCGCACCCAAGGGACTCACCTACACGAATTTCGGCCCCGGCATGTCGATGGGTCACAGCGTGTGCGTACGTTCCAAGGCCGGTGTCAAGAACGCCCTTTCGATGACCATTCCTCTCGGCGAGGGAATTCATCGCCGCATGGTGTATGTAGAACTTGAAGACGGAGCCCGTCTCGATGAGGTCACGGCTGCCATCAAGGCAGATCCTTACTTTGCCAGCGACGAGACCCACGTCTTCCAAGTCGAATCGGTCGATGCTGTTCGCGACATGGGTCACGGTGTCAACCTCGTCCGCAAAGGTGTGAGCGGCAAGACGCAGAACCAGCTCCTCGAGTTCGACATGAAGATTAACAACCCCGCCCTCACGGGTCAGGTGCTTGTCAATGTCGCCCGCGCCTCCATGCGCCAGCAACCCGGTTGCTACACGATGATTGAGATTCCCGTCATTGACATGCTCCCCGGCTCTCGAGAGGACAACCTCTATTTGGTATAAACAGGTCCCGCAAGGCTTCAAAAACAAGCAGTCCCGCCCAATGGCAGGACTGCTTTGTTTTTGCTGTGGACGGACGAAACCCGTGACGGATTTACAGAGCATCCACCTCTTTGTCCAGAAATTCCACAACACTGTCCATTCGGTCGGGGTGGAACCAAGTGACAGAAGAATCTCTCTGAAACCAGGTCATTTGTTTCTTACTGTAGATATGCGTGTTGTGGCAGATACGTTCCCCGGCTTGGTCCAAAGTATAAGTGCCGTCGAGGTACAAAAACATTTCTTTCATGCCAACGGTATTGAGACTGTTGAGATGGCGGAACGGGAGTACACGGCGCGCTTCGTCTGCGAGGCCGTGCTCCAACATCCAACGCACGCGCCTGTCAATGCGTTCGTAAAGTTCAGGACGTTCGCGACGAAGTCCCACTTGGACGATTCGGAAAGGCCGTTCCTTACGCACGCCTGTGTGGAACGAGGAAAAGGGTTTGCCCGCAGTGAGACACATCTCGAGTCCGTGGAGCACCCGCTGGGTATTGCGACGATCCACACGGCTGTAATAATCGGGATCGAGGAGCCGAAGGTGAGCCAAAACCGAATCCAAACCCTCTGCCTCATAAAGCCGACGCACCGAAGCCCGGGCCTCTGGATCGACATTGGGCATATCATCAATTCCTTTCACTACGGCATCGATGTAGAGCATTGAGCCGCCCGACATGACCAAAACATCCCGATGGCGGAATTCCTCCTCCATGACTTGCAAAGCATCCAACTCATATTGAGCCGCCGAGAACGATTCGTCAAGCCCCTTAGTACCCACGAAATAATGTTTCACCCTCGCCTGTTCCTCCGGCGTGGGCGCAGCCGTACAAACGGGTATGTCGCGATAAATCTGTCGCGAATCGGCATTGATGACGGGCGACCCGAAATGCTCGGCGATTTGCAGGGAGAGTTCGGTTTTGCCCACAGCCGTGGGACCGAGAAGGACGATGAGAGTCTTCATGGCAATCAGTTGTTCTCCTCAGGAATTGTTTCGTCCTCACCGGACTCCTCGTCGAGACGGTCTTCCCAAAGATAATAACGGGTCTCGCTCACAAGCACTCCGCTGAGAGCCAGCAAGCAGATGAGGTTGGGAATTGCCATCAGAGCGTTGGCCGTATCTCCGAAATTCCACACAAGTTCGAGCGCCCAATTGGCTCCTCCGAAAGTGGCCAAAATGAGCAGGATGCGATAAATGCGGCGGGCAGCGGCGTGATGGGTACCGAACAGATACTCGAGGGCTTTCTCTCCGTAGTAGGCCCAACCCAAAATGGTGGAGAAGGAAAATGTGAAAATCGCAATGGTGAGCAGGAGTTTGCCCACGCCGATGCCTCCCACATAAACCGGTATCTGGTCGAAAGCCCGCTGCACCAGCGCAGCTGATGCCGACGAATCGACCCCGTTGTCGGCCATGATGGCAGTAACAATCACCAACCCTGTCAAAGCACAAACCACGACGGTGTCCCAAAAAACAGAGGAAGAAAGTACCAACGCTTGGCGTACGGGATTGCGTGTTTGGGCCGCAGCCGCTACAATAGGCGCACTGCCCATACCTGCCTCGTTGCTGAACAGTCCGCGAGCCACACCGAAATGCATGGCCACCATGATGGTCGAACCGACAAAACCGCCGCCGGCAGCTTCGCTCGTGAATGCCCGACGTACGATTTCAACCAAAGCATCGTCAATCCACTCGAAATTGAGAATCAGCAAAATGACACAGCCCACCACATAGAATACAGCCATGAAAGGCACCAGCTTGTCGCAGACACGGGCTATGCCTTTGATGCCGAAGAAGACAACTGCCGCGATAAGGAGGGCGAGAACCAACCCCATCCAAACAGGACTCCATCCGAAACTCTCGACACCTACCGTCACGATGGCATTGCTCTGAATCATGCAGCCGATGCCGAAACTGGCAAGAAAAGTACAAAGGGCAAAGACCACAGCCAGCCATTTGCATTTCATTCCACGCTCGATGGCATACATGGGACCGCCTATCATCTCTCCGTCGGTTTTGCGAACACGGTACTTGATGGAAAGAAGGCCTTCGGCATACTTCGTGGCAATGCCCAAAATACCGGTCAACCAACACCAAAACACGGCACCGGGACCGCCCATGACAATAGCCGTAGCCACACCGATGATGTTGCCCGTGCCGATGGTAGCTGCCATCGAAGTCATCAGAGCCGAAAACTGGCTTACATCGCCCGAGGAATCTTTGTCGTGGGTCAAGGAGAGACGGATGGCTTTGCCCATGTAACGCTGGGGGAAGCGCAGACGGACAGTGAGATAGAGATGTGTCCCTACCAAAAGGACAATCATGGGCCACCCCCACAACCAAGCGTTGACAGAAGTGAAGAATGCATTCAATGTTTCCATTGTTTCAATTGAGTGATGAAGTGGGCAACGCCGTCGTCGTCGTTGCTCCGGGTAATTAAATCTGCCGCCTCGAGCACAGGCCCTTTGGCATTTGCAACAGCGACTCCGGTGCCGGCCCAGTTTATCATGGGGATATCGTTGTAGGCATCGCCAATGGCTATAAAATCTGAGGACGGGACTCCCAAATGACGGGACAGGCATTGCAGGCCGCTGGCCTTGTCCAATCCCTGCGGCACAAATTCGAGGAAAAAATCTTCGGAACGGAAAAAGTCGAACGGCAAGGCAGGCTGTTGTCGGAGAGACTCTTCCAAAGCAGCCAAACGGACCGGTTCGCCCACTACGATGCATTTGGAGAGCGGAATGCCGTCCACCGCCTCAAGGAAGGAATCAACCCCACGGGGTATCATACGATTGGCCCGGGCGGATTTCTGAACGTAAGGCGAGAGCGGTGTCTCGGTGAGAATCTCCTGCCCCACATAAGTCATGACAGAGAAGGGCGGTTGTCCTATATTATATATAACAGGTACAGCCTCAGCCGGGAGAGACTGGCGAAAGAGACACTGCCGGTCGCTCCACCTCACGATTTCGCCTCCGTTGAAAGCCACGACCCAACCGTCGTAACGGTCGAGCTGCAGGAGGTCTGCCACCGGTGCGATTCCGTTGACCGGACGGCCGGAATCAATGACGATACGCAACCATCCTTCCTGTTGGGTCGTGAGGAGGGTCTGAAGTGTGAAAGACGTGACGTTCTTGTCGCTTGTAGTGAGTGTACCGTCGAGATCTACCGCAAGCCAGATTACAGGAGTCTCCGCATTATTCATTGCCATCGGGAAGATCTTCGTCAGCAGTTATTACTTGGCTTTCTTCCGACTCGGGAATGTCCGCATTGACAGTCACTTCGCGGTCATTGAGCAGACAGGTAAAGCCATCCTGCGAACAAATAAAATCAATCAGTTCGGTCGAAACATGCACACGTGCCGAAGACACCATCGTCACAAAATAGTCCTTCACCGGATCAGCCAACTGGACAAAGAGCAAGGTCTGGGGATTGCTGTCCTTGTTGGCGTCGGCAATCTCGTCATGCAGCAGACGGGCGGAGGCCGTCGAGAGTTTGGTGGAATCGACCACAACAGTCATCTTCTCGAGCAGAGAATCGGCCACGCTGTCGAGCTGTTGTATCTGCTGTATCTGCAAATCCCAGTCGTCCGGCTTCTGCGGAGCGGCTCCGTGCAGATACCATTTGGGTCCGAATTTGAGATGAAGCAACACATAGAGACCCTCCTTGCCGAAATTGCGATATTTGATGAAATCTTCGCGCCACAACATCAGTTCGTACGACCCCGAATAGTCCTCGACAGTGATAGCTCCGTAGTTGGCTCCTTTTTTGGTGTAACCTTCGCGCCACTTGGTGACAATACCGCCGCACACGATTTCGGAACGCGAAAAGAGATTCTCCGGGTGTTCAAACTCGACGAGTTTCGTGTTGCAAGCATATTCGAGCTGGAACTTATAGTCGTCGAGCGGGTGAGCCGAGAGATAGAGACCTACATATTCTTTCTCCTTATTGAGACGTTCAAGCGTACTCATGGGAACCCCTTCGGGAATGGCAGGATGGGCTATCTCGACTGCGGTTTCTCCGAAGTCGGCAAAGAGTGAATTTTCGGCTTCCCGTTTGTCGGCCTGAAAACTCTGGCCGTAGCGCACCAGCGTGTCGAGGAAGGTCTCCTTCTGGTTGACAGTTCCAATGTACTGATGACGGGCCACACGGGCGGAAAGCGAGTCGAAGGCTCCGGCATAGACCAAAGCTTCGAAACACTTGCGGTTCACCTTCGACAAGTCAATACGCTCGGCGAAGTTAAAGATGTCGGTGAAGGGACCGTTGGCTTCACGTTCGCGGACAATTGCTTCGGCTGCACCCTCGCCCACGCTCTTGATACCTGCCAGACCATAACGCAGGGCACCCTCCTTATCGACCGAATAACGTTCTCGCGAAAGGTTTATGTCGGGACCTTTGACTTTGAGACCCATCTTGTGGCACTCGTCCATGTATTTGGTGAGCGTATTGATGTCCTTGAGATTTCGCGACAGGACGGCTGCCATATATTCTGCAGGATAGTGAGCCTTGAGATAAGCCGTCTGATAGGCCACCCACGAATAGCATGCAGCATGCGACTTGTTGAAGGCATAGGAGGCAAACTTCTCCCAGTCGGCCCATATCTTCCCGAGCACCTTGGGGTCGTAGCCGTGACGCTCTCCTCCCTCGATGAACTTGGGCTTCATGGAATCGACTATTTCCTTCTTCTTCTTGCCCATCGCCTTACGCAGAGCGTCACTCTCGCCACGTGTGAAATCGGCCAACAGACGCGAGAGAAGCATGACCTGTTCCTGATAGACGGTGATGCCGTAGGTGTCTTTGAGATACTGCTCCATGCAGGGAATGTCGTACTTGATTTCCTCCTTACCGGTCTTGCGGGCGATGAAAGAGGGGATGTAGTCCATGGGACCCGGACGGTAGAGAGCGTTCATGGCGATGAGGTCGCCGAACACCGTGGGATGCAGTTCGCGCAAATACTTCTGCATGCCGGGCGACTCGAACTGGAAAGTCCCCACCGTGCGCCCCTCGCAGTAGAGTTGATAGGTGAGCGGGTCGTCGATGGGTATGTTGTCGAGGTCGATGATGTCTCCCGTCGTGTGACGGATGTTGTCGAGCGCTTCGTTCATGATGGACAGCGTCTTGAGCCCCAAGAAGTCCATCTTAATCAGTCCCGTTGATTCGATGACGTGGCCGTCGTACTGCGTCACGAGAAGTTTGGTTCCGTGGTCATCAACCACCGAGACAGGGACAACGTCGGTGATGGGTTTACCGCCGATAATCATACCGCAGGCATGCACACCCGTACCCCGGACATTGCCCTCGAGCATCTGTGCGTACTTCATCGTATTGTAAACCTTGGGATCCTGACTCTCGCAGGCTTCCTGAAGTTCGCGGTTGATTTTGATGCAGTTCTTGAGGTTGAGTTTGAGGGGCTTTCCTTTCTCATCGACCGCCGAATCAGGCATTCGGTCGGGAATCAGACCGGCCAGATAGTTGGCCTGGGCAATAGGCACCTTCTCGACACGTGCCACGTCTTTGATGACCATCTTGGTGGCCATCGTGCCGTAGGTGATGATATGAGCCACGCAATCGGCACCGTACTTTTCCTGCACCCATTCGATAACCTTGGCACGTCCGTCGTCGTCGAAGTCGGTATCAATATCGGGCAAGGAGATACGGTCAGGATTGAGGAAACGTTCGAAGAGGAGGTCGTATTTCAGTGGGTCGAGTTTGGTGATGCCCAAGCAATAAGCCACTACCGAACCGGCTGCGGAACCTCGCCCGGGACCCACCGAAACGCCCAATTCGTTACGTGAAGCGTTGATGAAATCCTGCACGATGAGGAAGTAGCCCGGGAAACCCATCGTCTTCATCACATGGAGCTCGAAAAGGATGCGTTCCTCGACCTCTTCCGACAGCGGGTCTCCGTAGAGACGGTGAGCTCCTATCATGGTCAGATGTCTCAGATAGTCGGCCTCGAACTTGATGCGATAGAGTTTTTCGTAGCCGCCGAGCTTTTTGATTTTGGCCTCGGCTTCTTCCTGCGAAAGGACGACATTGCCGTGCTCGTCGCGCGTAAACTCTTCGAAAAGTTGCTGCTCGGTAAACTTCTGGCGGTATTCTTCCTCTGTGCCGAAGCTCTCCGGAATGGCGAAACTGGGCATCAGGGGCGGGTTCTCGATGTCATACTCTTCCACCTTGTTCACGATTTCGACCGTATTGCTCAGTGCCTCGGGAATGTCGGCGAAGATTTCGTTCATCTCGGCCGTTGTCTTGAACCATTCCTGTTTGGAATAACGCATACGCGTCGGGTCGTCCAAATCCTTGCCCGTGTTGAGACAGAGCAAGTGATCGTGGGCCTCGGCGTTTTCCTCGTCCGCAAAATGGACATCGTTGGTGCAAATCAGCTTTATCCCGTGTTTGCGAGCCATTTGGACGAGCCAGGGATTCACTTTGGACTGCAAGCGGAAAGCCTCGCGGTTGCTGTTGGGGTCGTTGCTCTTGTGGCGCTGAAGTTCAAGGTAATAGTCCTCCCCGAAAAGCTCCTTGAACCAGAGCACTGCCTCCTCGGCCTTCTGCACCTCGCCTTCCAGATACAATGCCGGCACTTCACCGGCAATGCAGGCCGAACAGCAGATGAGTCCCTCGCGATACTGCCTCAGGAGGTCGTGGTCGATACGCGGACGCATATAGAATCCGTCGGTCCAGCCTTTGGAAACGAGCTTTACAAGATTGTGGTACCCGGTTTGGTTCTTGGCC
>CALBPV010000011.1 GCA_937899265.1 uncultured Bacteroidales bacterium | reverse complement strand
ACAATGTGTTTCGCACATCAGCAAGTCTGTCGACTTGCTTCCGGTGTCACAGCGTCATTTGCGGATACACTGTGATTGAACACGGGGTTTGCGGGTGAGGCGAAAAGAGATGTGGTTTTGGCGATTTTCTAACGGAAATTGAGTAATTTTGTAGTCGATTTAATACATTACAGATACAATGATACGATTGGAAAGATTTAAGATATGGTTTCCGGTTGTTATTCTGACCATTTGCGGATCGGCCGGTATTGCCTCATGCGCTTCAAATGAGGACAATGTAATAGAGCAAATCAATATCACAAATATTGCTGATAAGGTTTGGTCTTTCAGTCAGTCGCACCCCGACGGCTTCACAATTGACATCCGAACGATGACGGAGCTGACGGAGGGAATCGCTGTCAGTTATGCGGCAACACAGAACAGCCATTCGCGTTACCAACTCGACAAGGTGGTTAGCCATGCCTTGCAACATGAAGGATATGTAGGCGGTTGGTACAACAGCGAGGATAGCCTTTACTATTTCGACAGTACAAAGCTTTTCGCGGAGAATGACCTCGAAGGTGCTCTACAGTTCGGGAAGGAGAACAGCCAACACTCCGTTTACATTCTGTCAACCAATACAGATATTCCCATCAATGGCAAAATGGCGGAGATTTTGGAGCGGGGCATTATCCTCTTCGGCACTACCGGAGACTACAGGCCGTTATCATTCTGTGAACCCGATGGAACATATTGGGGTTTTGGTATTGATGTCGCCAACGAGATAGCGCGAAGGTTAGGAGTTGAAATAGAGTTCAGAAAGACCTCATGGCCCACATTGACGGCCGACGTACTTACAGAGCCTCAAATATTCGACCTTGCCATTGGCGGAATAACTATAACAGATACCCGACGGGAAACGATGCTCATGAGCGACGGCTATCTGGCTAACGGCAAGACTATCCTTTGCAGGACTTCGGAGGCAGACCGCTACAAGTCGTTGGCCGATATAGACAAGCCCGAAGTAACTGTAATGGTGAATCCCGGGGGACTGAATGAAAAATTTGCCAACGAGAACCTGACCAGGGCAAAAATAGTCGTTCACCCAAAGAACGAGGAAATACCGATACTTGTGGCCCGGGGTGAGGCCGACGTGATGATAACGGAAATTACAGAGGCTCCTTTTTATGTGCAGACTGACTCCCGACTTGCAGCCCCACTATTAAACGCTCCATTTACTCATGGTGAAATCGGTGTTCTCATGCAGAAGGGACAGGAGGATCTTTTGCGAATGGTGAACAATGTCATCTGTCAGATGAAGTCCGATGGCTCTCTTCGGGAGCTGCATGAGAAGTACGGGCTGGTATATGCCTATGAATAAATAGAGATAATAACTGATTGACTACCTGCCAAAAGACCCCGCGATACCGCTTTCAAGTGTTAACATGCTTCTGAGAGATGAAGAATTTGACGAAGATGTAATAACAGATAATTCGGAATATTATGCCATTCGATTACAAAAAGGAATTTAAGGAGTTCTATCTCCCTGCAAGCAAGCCCGCCATAGTGACGGTACCTGTGATGAACTTTCTGGCTGTCCGTGGCAAGGGCAACCCGAACGAGGAGGGCGGAGCGTACAAGCAGGCGCTTGAACAACTGTATGGAATCGCTTACACGTTGAAGATGAGCTACAAGAGCAGCTATCGGATTGAGGGCTTCTTCGAGTATGTCGTGCCGCCACTCGAAGGCCTTTGGTGGGCAGAGGACGGCAAAGTGCCTGCAACATCTGGCAAAGCCCAAACTTCTCCTCGCTGTCACATTTCAGCCGTTATGTGCAGACCAATTTAGGAGCCAAACCCTCGGATTTCAGAGAGTAAGAAGGCAAATAAGTTCGAGGGATTGCAATTACTCGTCGCCGCCGGAGCCGCCGCTGGAGCCGCCATCGGTTGGCTCGCACGTGAAGACAAACTGGTGGTCACCATTCTCTATTTCCTGATTCTGTATTCTCCCGGTGTCATGCCCGTCTCGCGCTTGAAGAACTTCGAGAAGAACGAGGCGTTGGGGAAGTTAAGCGATTCTGCGATTTGCCAGACGGGCAGGTCGCTGTATTTCAGTTGCAGCTTGGCCTGCTGAATGACGTAGCGGTGGACCCACTGCATGACGGTTTGTCCGCTGACCTCGCGGATGACGGCTCCGAGGTGGTTGGGTGTCAGGCAGAGACGGTCGGCATAGAAGGCAATGGTGTGCTCACGGGCGGCATGCTCGTTTATGAGCGTGGTGAAGCGATGGAAAATGTCTTCATGGCGGCTGACGGGGCGACGTTTCCGTTCCGCAATTTCCTTACGTTGGATAAGGTGCAGCTCGGAGAAGAGTGCCGTTTGCAGGGCACGTACAGAGGGAAGCGACAGGGGCTTGCGGTTGACGATATGCCAGAGCAGGCGGAAATATTCACCTGTAATCTGCCAGTCGTCATCGTCTAAGCGGAATGTCGTACATTCATTGAAAAGCACCTCTTGGGGTAACTCCCGATAGGAGAAAGTCTGGATGTCGAACTCCTCGTCCATCGTTTCAATCTCGAAAACGGAGTCGGAAGGCACTACGAACAGCATCCCTGGCTGTAAGTCGTGCGGCTCCATATTGATGATGCTGTGGGCATGACCGGACAGGACACGCATCATGCGACCGTCGTCCACCCGGTAGGGCTGGCCTGTCTGGAGGAACAGCTTCCCGAACTGCCGGGCACTCATAGCCATGAACAAATCCTCGCCCACATACTCGCCGTGGTCATCACCGGCCAGATATTCCACCGCCCTCAGAGTGAGGTTTTCTATCTTTTTCGCCATATTCGTTGAATAAGAACATTATTTCCGCTTATATGATAACGTATGAATCGGGAAAACATTGTAATTTTGCAGCAGAAAACCTAAAAATAATAACGATTATGAGCAAGATTACAGAAATGATGATTCGCAAGCCGTCGCTGAAGTACCGCGACGTGAGAGAGTACGAGGGTGAGTATTATGACTGGGCAGCAGGGGAGCATCTGCTGAAGAAGGGGACGGTGGTCAACGAGGTGT
>CALBPV010000010.1 GCA_937899265.1 uncultured Bacteroidales bacterium | reverse complement strand
TGACCTTAGACCTTAGACCGGTCTCTTCGGACCTTTGACCTTAGACCTTTGACCGAAGTTCTTGACCGTCCTTTAGGACGTAGAGCGCCTTTGACCTTTGACCTTTGACTTTTCAACATTGTTCCCATGCATCGCCAAATTCTCCGGCTGGCAATTCCGGCCATTCTCACCAACATCACGGTACCCCTCCTCGGCATCGTCGATCTCGCCATCGCGGGTCATGCACCCTCTGCCGGCGGTGCGGCGGTCGTGCTGGGAGCCGTCAGCGTGGGTGGCCTCATCTTCAACATGGTCTATTGGGTTTTCAACTTCCTGCGCATCTCGTCCTCCGGGCTCACGGCCCAGGCTTACGGGAGCAACGACCCCGAGGCCCAACGTCAGGTGTTGCATCTCGGGGCGAAGATAGGTCTGGTGGCCGGTGTGGCCATTCTGCTGCTCCAGTGGCCCATTCTGCAGGCAGCACACGTGCTCATTGCGCCCACCGACGAAGTGTGGCGTCTCGCTTCCTCCTATTATAATATACGCGTGTGGGGAGCGCCCGCCGTACTCTGTCTCTTTGCCGTCAACGGCTGGCTCATCGGCATGCAGAATGCCCTCTATCCCATGTGGCTCGCCGTCTTCCAGAATCTCACCAACATCCTCCTCTCCGCCGTCTTTGTCTTCGGTGCCGGCATGGGCATTGAGGGCATTGCGCTCGGCACGCTGCTCTCCCAGTGGGCGGGACTGCTCTTCGTCGGTGGGCTGATGTGGCGCAAGTACCGCTTCGTCTTCCGTCCGTCTGCCTCCGCTTCGGCTCCCCGCATCCCCCTCTCCCGCTATTTCCGCACCAACCTCGACATCTTCTTCCGCATGCTGCTGATGATTGTGGTCACCTGTTCCGTCACCGCTATCGGGGCACGCTTGGGCGATACGCTGCTGGCTGTCAACACGCTCCTCATGCAGCTCTTCACCCTCTTCAGCTATTTCTCCGACGGCTTTGCATCGGCAGGCGAGGCGCTCACGGGACGTTTCTACGGAGCCCGCAACCGGACCTTGCTCCTGCGTGCCGTACGCCAACTCTTCCTCTGGGCTTTCATCATCACGGTGCTCTTCACCGCTCTCTATGCCTCGGGCGGAATGTCCCTCCTGGGCCTGCTCACCGACGACACCTCCCTCCTTCCCTCTGTCGAGGCCTACCTCCCTTGGGGCATCGCCATTCCGCTGGCTTCTTTTGCCACCTTTGCGTGGGACGGCATCTACATCGGCCTGACGGCCACGCGCCAGATGCTGTGGTCCATCGTGTGGGCCACCGTCCTCTTCTTTGCGGTCTTTTTCCTGCTGCCCGTCGGGGACACCAACCACCGTCTCTGGCTCGCCTTCATCGTCTATCTCGCGGTGCGCAGCATCGCCCAGACCGTTATGGCTCCCCGTCTGCTCAGGCTGGAGTGAAAGTCTGTGACCTGCCGGACAACAACAAAGGCGGCCGGATTCTGTTCCGGTCGCCTTCTTGATTATATATATTGAAAGAACTTACTTCACTTCCTCGAAGGGTACATCTTCCACACCGCCGTCCTTGGTGTTGCTGCCTGCGCCGGCATTGGTGCCTGCGTTGGCACCGGCATTGGAGCCTGCGCCGGGTTGGCCGTACATGTTCTGGGCGGCCTGACCCATGAGAGCGGTCAGTTCGGACTTGGCGGCATCGATGCCTGCGATGTCCTTGGCGTCCTTGGCGGTCTTGAGTTTGGCAACGATGGCCTCAATCTGCGACTTCTGGTCGGCGGGAATCTTGTCGCCCATCTCCTTCATCTGTTTCTCAACCTGGAAGATGAGAGAGTCGGCTTCGTTGATTTTGTCCACCTTCTCACGCTCGGCCTTGTCGGCGGCTTCGTTGGCGGCAGCCTCGGCCTTCATGCGCTCGATTTCTTCCTTCGAGAGACCGGAGGAGGCTTCGATGCGGATGCTCTGTTCCTTGCCCGTACCCTTGTCCTTGGCGCTGACGTTGAGGATGCCGTTGGCGTCGATGTCGAAGGTTACCTCAATCTGCGGAACGCCACGGGGTGCCATCGGGATGCCGTCGAGGTTGAAGATGCCGATGGTCTTGTTGTCCTTGGCAAACTGACGCTCGCCCTGAAGTACGTGAATCTGTACCGAAGGCTGGTTGTCGGCTGCGGTCGAGAAGACTTCGCTCTTCTTCGTGGGTATCGTGGTGTTGGCGTCGATGAGCTTCGTCATCACACCGCCCAGCGTCTCGATACCGAGCGAGAGAGGAGTAACGTCGAGCAGAAGGATGTCCTTGCCGCCGCCTACGTTCTCACCGGCCAGAATGCCGCCCTGTACGGCAGCGCCCATCGCTACCACTTCGTCGGGATTGACACCCTTGGAGGGAGCTTTGCCGAAGAACTTCTGCACCTCTTCCTGTACGGCGGGGATGCGTGAAGAACCGCCCACGAGGATGACCTGATTGATTTCCGAAGCCGAGAGTTTGGCGTTCTGGAGTGCACGCTGGCAGGGGGCTATCGTGGCCTTGATGAGGTCGTCGCAGAGCGCTTCGAACTTGGCACGGGTGAGCGTCTTGACCAGATGCTTCGGCACACCGTTCACGGGGAAGATATAGGGAAGGTTGATTTCGGTCGTCGTGGAGGACGAAAGCTCTATCTTGGCCTTCTCGGCAGCTTCCTTCAGGCGCTGCAGGGCCATGGGGTCCTGACGGAGATCCACGCCTTCGTCGGCCTTGAACTCGTCGGCCAACCAGTCGATAATCTTGTTGTCGAAGTCATCGCCTCCGAGGTGGGTGTTGCCGTCGGTGGAAAGCACCTCGAACACGCCGTCGGCCAAATCGAGGATGGAGATGTCGAACGTACCGCCGCCGAGGTCGAACACGGCTATCTTCTCTTCCTTCGAGAGGTTGCCCAGACCGTAGGCAAGGGCTGCTGCCGTAGGCTCGTTCACAATACGCTTCACCTTCAGACCGGCTATCTCGCCGGCTTCCTTGGTGGCCTGACGCTGTGAGTCGTTGAAATAGGCAGGCACCGTGATGACAGCCTCGTCAACCGTCTGTCCAAGGTAATCTTCTGCCGTCTTCTTCATCTTCTGAAGAATCATGGCCGAGATTTCCTGAGGGGTGTATTGACGGCCGTCAATCTCCACACGGGGCTGATTCGAACCGTTGTTTACCACCTTGTAAGGTACGCGCTCGATTTCTTTGGCGCACTGGTTCATGTCGCAACCCATGAAACGCTTGATGGAATAGACCGTACGCGTGGGGTTGGTCACTGCCTGACGCTTGGCGGGCTCGCCCACTTTGCGTTCGCCGCCGTCAACGAAACCTACAATCGAAGGGGTCGTGTTGCGGCCTTCGGAATTTGAAATTACAGTGGGAGTATTGCCCTCCATCACTGCGACACAGGAATTGGTGGTTCCCAAGTCAATACCAATTACTTTTCCCATAATATTTATTCTTTTTTTTGTTTGTTAATAATTCAACGTTAATACCTCTGTTCCGACCTTTCCTGCTCCCTTCCCTTCAGAGGGGGCTGGGGAGAGGTGGGTCGCCCTCAAATCTGCAAAAAGCGTGCCAAACTCCGACACCCCTCTTTTGCGTGCCGTCGAGTTGTCAAAATGGCAGACATTGTGCATTTTTCTGTCCTTTTTGGCAAAAAAATGGGGCTCATTGCCCCCTTTTTCGGAAATTTTGTCTATCTTTGCCCTATGAAAATACGTGTAGGATTCGGCTACGACGTCCATCAGTTGGTGGAAGGTCGTGCACTTTGGTTAGGCGGCATCAAGATTGAGCATACCCTCGGTCTCCTGGGTCACTCCGATGCCGATGTGTTGATTCATGCCCTCTGCGACGCCATTCTCGGTGCCGCAAATATGCGCGACATCGGGTACCACTTCCCCGACACCGCCGGCGAGTTTCTCAATATCGACTCCAAAATCTTGCTCCGCAAGACAATGGCGCTCGTGCGCGAAAAAGGATGGGAACTCGGCAACGCCGACATCACCGTTGCCGCCGAGAAACCCAAACTCAATCCCCACATTCCCGCCATGAAACAGTGTCTCGCACAAGTGATGACCACCGACGAAGAAAATATCTCCATCAAAGCCACCACCACCGAGAAGCTCGGCTTCACCGGCCGCCAGGAAGGCATCGCCGCCTACGCGACCGTCCTCATCCAGAAGGCATGAGCCCATCGTCATCAAATGACCCCGACGGGGTCAAATAACCCAACACTCTTCTGTTAATCAAGAATTTGAGAATTTAAGAATTGCTGCAACCATTCCGATGTCGATATTCTTAACGTGTAAAAGAAAGACAATTCTCTAATTCCCCAATTCTTGATAATTTGAAACCTGGAACCTTGAACCTTGAAACCTGAAACTTGAACCCTGAAACCTGAACCCACTTTCGGTTCACGGTTAATGGTTCACGGTTCTCGGCTGACCTTTGACCTTTGACCGTCCTTCAGGACGAGTGGCCTTAGACCTTTGACCTTAGACCTTAGACCGTCCTTCAGGACGAGTGGCCTTTGACCTTTGACCGTCCTTCAGGATGAGTGGCCTTTGACCTTTGACCTTTGACCGTCCTTCAGGACGAGTGGCCTTTGACCTTAGACCTTTGACCGTCCCGCTCCCTCCCCTTCAGGGGAGGGCTGGGGAGAGGCTGTTTACAGACCGCCGGCACAGGATGTGATTCCTACGGAGGTCAATATGGCGATGACCATCTCACACACGCGGATGACAATGTCCGTCCAATTGAATTTTTTGTTCTTATCCATAATAACATTTACCTATTTAATTATTTACTTATTTTACATTAATTTCAGTCGCTACACAAGAAAAAAACCAAGAAAACCACTTTTCCGAGGTTGTGGGCTGCGCCCTGTGCTGTTTGGTCTGTGACCTTATTCGCAAGCGAGCTTGTGCCTAAGGTCCCACCCCACTCAGCATCCCCTGCGGGGCTACAACCTCTGAAAAGAAAAACCTTAAAAACCCCGTTCCGACGCAAACAGAGAAAACCTCCGACGCAATCCAACGCAATCCGACGCTCCTGGTGTCGATGGGAATGTTTTCTACGCAATCCGACGCTCCCGGTGTAGAGGGAATGTTTTCTACGCAATCCGACGCTCCCGGTGTAGAGGGAATGTTTTCTACGCAATCCGACGCTCCCGGTGTAGAGGGAATGTTTTTTTGGTTTTTCTTTTTTCAGGATGAAGTCCCATGGGGACTCATGGTGAGACTGTAGCATTGGCGGGGAGCTTGCTCACCGACAAGGATTCAGGCTCAGCATGAAGAGACGTCAGTCTCATCCTGAAAAAAGGGTTTTTACTGTTTTTTTCTTTCATAGCGTCTGGGGACGTTTTCTTTCATAGCGGCTGGCGGCTGGGGACGTTTTTTTCATTCCTAACACAATAACCGAATGTACAATACGTTGTATTAGAAAAGGATTAAAAAAATGAAATTCGATAATAAATTTAGCATAACACCGGAGATGTCAGAAAAACTGAAAACTTATGTATATGACATCATCGGTTGTTGCCAAGATGTGCATCGGGAGTTAGGCCCGGGGCTGAATGAGTATCTCTATCAGGATGCTCTGAAAGTAGCGTTCGAAGAAAAACAGGTTCCATTCGAAAAGGAGTACTATTTTCAGGTTTCCTATCACGGGATACTTCTTGCGCACAAACACTACATTGATTTTCTGTGTAAGGGGAATATAGTTCTGGAATGCAAAGCCATAGAGACATTGGGGCCGGAACAGCGCCAGCAGCTATGGAATTATATGCGTTTGACTAACAGCCAAATTGGCATATTATATAATTTCGCGCCTTTCAGAGATCAATGCGAAAAGTATTTCTACGATATTCAAACCAAAACAATCATGGCTTTTTAATCCTATTATTAATACTATATATACATATTCGCTACTATTAGAAAAAAACAAGGTTACATTTTACCTATTCTTAAGACGAAACACCTCAGTCGCTACACAAGAAAAAAACCAAGAAAACCACTTTTCCGAGGTTGTGGGCTGCGCCCTGTGCTGTTTGGTCTGTGACCTTATTCGCAAGCGAGCTTGTGCCTAAGGTCCCACCCCACTCAGCATCCCCTGCGGGGCTACAACCTCTGAAAAGAAAAACCTTAAAAACCCCGTTCCGACGCAAACAGAGAAAACCTCCGACGCAATCCAACGCAATCCGACGCTCCTGGTGTCGATGGGAATGTTTTCTACGCAATCCGACGCTCCCGGTGTAGAGGGAATGTTTTCTACGCAATCCGACGCTCCCGGTGTAGAGGGAATGTTTTCTACGCAATCCGACGCTCCCGGTGTAGAGGGAATGTTTT
>CALBPV010000009.1 GCA_937899265.1 uncultured Bacteroidales bacterium | reverse complement strand
AAATAGTTTGATTGGGAGCATCAACGACCCGTCTTGGCTCCATCAATCGGATGAACCCCAAAAGGGGCGTTAACGACCTATCGGACTCCGATAGACCCGCAAAAAGTTTTTTAAGCCGCCATCGGATATCGATGGACCCGCAAAAAGTTTTTTTAGCCGCCATCGGATATCGATAGAATTTGTGCCGCGAGGGGAGCAACCACGTTCTTGAGGATTTTGTCGTTGAGGCGGTGTTCGCCGTCGAAGACCGTGAAGTGGGCTTTGCCGTAGTGGCGCGTGAAGTCGTCTTGGGTGTGGACCGTGGGGTCGTTCTTGCCGAAGAGACCCCAGACGAGGGCGATTTCATCGCCCTTGGCTCCCGAAAAACAACCCTTTTCTATCTCCTTGAACTCGGCAATCATCTGCTTATCGACCTTGAAGGAGACAGCCCCGTCGGCACGTTTGTTGAGAAACTCGCGGTTGCCGAGACCGCGGAAGGTGAGGAGACGTGCCATGTGGAACGATGGATTGACCAGAATGCGTGGCGTGCCATAGAGTTGCTCGGCATACATGCCGCCCATCGAGGTGCCGATGATGAGATCCGGCTGTTCGTCCGCAACCGCCTGACGGAGGAAGGGGAGGGCCGCCGCCGGAGAGACGGGAACATCGGGAGAGACTACACGCACGTCCTTCTCGAAAAGGAGGTTGCGGAGGGAGGCAGCCGTACCGGTTGAACCGGCACTTGCGAAACCGTGGATATAAAGAATTTTCTTCATTATGTCGTTGTCAATTGATTGCTGTTTTGCTCATTTCTGCGGCAAAGATAGGCTTTTTTGGAGGAAAAAACAAATATTTTTGCAAGTTTTTGTTCTCAATTCAAATAAAATTGTTATCTTTGCCCCAATATTTAACGAAAAACATAATGAAGGTAGTCGATTTTTCAAAAACCAACACAGTGGTTAACAGATTCATCGCCGAGTTGCGCGATGTGAACATCCAGAATGACAAAATGCGTTTCCGCCGCAACATCGAGCGGATAGGTGAGGTCATCGGGTATGAGATTTCCAAGGGACTCCACTACGAGGAACAGTCCGTGACCACACCTTTGGGTGTGGCCGAGGTCTCCGTGCCTGTCGATTCGCTGGTGTTGGCCACCATCCTGCGTGCAGGCCTCCCGCTGCATCAGGGTCTGCTCAACGTGTTCGACGATGCCGACAATGCCTTCGTGTCGGCCTATCGCAACTACGACGAGGACTTCAATTTCGACATCCATGTCGAGTATATTTCGTCGCCTACGCTCGATGGCAAGACACTCATTCTGGCAGACCCCATGCTGGCCACCGGTTCGTCGATGGAACTCGCCTGGGAAGCCCTTCAGAGCAAGGGTGTGCCCGAGACAATCCACATTGTCTCTGTCATAGCTTCGCGCGAAGCCATCAACTACCTTCAGGAACACATGCCCGAGGATACTACCCTCTGGGTGGCCGCCGTGGACGAATATCTCAATCCCCACAAGTATATCGTGCCCGGATTGGGTGATGCCGGTGACCTCGCTTTCGGCGAGAAGGAATGAGCAATAAAATCATCGAAATCACCGACCGCTGCGGGCTCAAGGACTTTGTGAAGTTCCCGATGGAGCTCTACAGGGACTGTCCCTGGTATGTGCCGCCCATCCTCAAGTCCGAGATTGACATGCTCGACCCCGCCGTCAATCCCGCTTTCGAATTCACCGACCGGGTTTATTGCCTCTGTCGGCGCGGAACCGAAACCGTGGGTCGCATTGCGGGTTTCGTCAACCGCCGTCACAACGAGCGCTACGGAACCCGGGAATGCCGCTTCGGCTTTGTGGATTTCATCGACGACAGCGATGTCTCGCGCATGTTGCTCGATGCAGTGAAGGCTTGGGGACAGCGTCGGGGGATGACCTCTATGGTCGGTCCCCTCGGCATGACCGACTTCGACCCCGAGGGCTGCCTCGTGAAGGGTTTCGACCAACTTTCCACCTCGGCCACCATCTACAATGCTCCCTACTATGCCGCCCATTTCCGCAACTGGGGACTGCACGAAGAAGCGCGGTGGCGCGAGTACCGCATGAAGATACCCGACCGGGTGCCCGACAAACACCTCCGCATTGCCGAACTGGTGAAACGGAAATACGGGCTGAGGGTCTTCACCGAACTGAACCGCCGCAAGATGGTCTCCCGCTGGGGACGCAAGATATTCCAACTCCTCAACGAGGCCTACGCCCCCCTCTATGGCTTCACACCGCTCACCGACCGTCAGATAGACTACTACATCGGGCTCTACCTGCCCAACATCCGCCTCGACTGCGTGAGGCTTGTGGCCGATGCCGACGACAATCTCATTGCCGTAGGTATCACCTGCCCTTCGCTCTCGCGCGCACAGCAGAAAGCACGCGGAAGCCTCTTGCCCTTTGGGTGGATACATGCGTTCCGCGCTCTCTACTGCAAGGGAGGTACGGACACATGGGACCTTTACCTTGTGGGTGTGAGGCCCGATTTCCAGGGCAAGGGTGTCAACGCACTCCTCTTCACTGAACTGATTCCGCAGGCCAGGAAAAACGGCTATGTGTGGTGCGAGTCCAATCCCGAACTGGAGTCCAACGTCAAGGTGCAGACCCAGTGGCAATATTTCGAGCGAACCTGTCACAAGGAACGTGTGGCTTTCCGTGCCGACATATAGAACCTGAACCCTGTCCCCGTTTCGCCCCCGTCAATAATAACTCCCCGTTTTCGTCCCCGTCAATAATAACTCCCCGTTTTCGCCCCCGTCAATAATAACTCCCCGTTTTTCGTCCCCGTCAATAATAACTCGAAACTTTAATATGAAACGATTGCAGCTTTTGTTATGGACCCTGCTTGTCTTTGCCGCCGCAGAGGCCCGGCCCCGCTATGATGTGTATCTGCTGATAGGACAGTCCAACTGCGCCGGTAGAGGCCCCATGATTTCATCCGACACCACGGATGTCATTCCCGGTGTCTGGTTGCTCAACGACAAAGGGAAGCCCGAGGAAGCGATGGCTCCGCTCAACAGGTATTCCAACATCCGAAAGGACCTCTCTGTGCAGGGTATCGGGCTCGGCGTGGGTCTCGGCGACAGACTCCACCGGTGGACCAACCGCAGGGTGCTGCTCGTACAGAATGCCCGTGGAGGGTCGTCCATCAAAAGCTGGACACCCGGGGCAAGTGACGGATATGTCGATTCCGCCATTGTACGTACCCGTCAGGCTCTGAAATACGGATGCCTCAAGGCCATCGTTTGGCATCAGGGCGAGACCGATATCCAGAAAGGGATGACCCCCGAAGAATATTCCGACCGCTTCGCACGCATGGTCGCCTACCTGCGCAAACAACTCGGGACTCCTGATGTACCCGTTGTCGTGGGAGAAACGGGAGAGTGGGAATGGGCTTCCCTCGACGATATCCGTCGCTTCAACGACACTACCCTCATCGAAGTCTGCCGGACGGTGCCTCTCTGCACCAAGGTAAGCAGCAACAAACTGGAACGCCGCTACAAAGACAAACCTCGCGACCCCCATTTCTCGCGAAGTGCCGGCATCGAGCTTGGCCAACGTTATGCCAACGCTCTCTTGCCGCAGGTGACAGATGTCTATGTGGCACCCTGGCGCGACAACAAACGGGCTGCCCTCTCGTTCACCTACGACGACGGCCTCATGGAACACTTCACGATGGTGGCTCCCGAACTGGAGAAGAGGGGATTCCGGGGCACCTTTTGGATTATAGGCAACATGGTGGGTGTCAACGACACCGTGTCGCCCCGTCTCACGTGGGAAAAAGTGCGCGAGATGCACCTGCGCGGACACGAGATGTCGAGTCACTCCTGGAGCCATCCCCATCTGACGCGTCTCGCCCAAGATACGCTGCTAAGAGAAATCCTCATGAACGACTCGGCCATCGAGCGGGCCACGGGGGTAAGACCCGTCACGTTCTGTTATCCCTACAACGAAGTCAACGGCCTCGTTCTGAAGCTCACGCGCAACGGAAGGGTGGGAACACGTACCTTCCAGGTGGGCCACGGGCAGCAGAACAGCAAGACCACGCCCGGGAAACTGACGGCTTGGCTGCGTGACGTGCTGGACCACGGCGAGTGGGGTGTGACGATGACACACGCCATCACGCGCGGCTATGACAAATGGTATCACCCCGAGGTGTTGTGGAATTTCTACGACGAGGTGAAAGCCCGCGAGGACAGCATCTGGGTAGCCACCTTCCGCGAGGTCGCCGCCTATCAGGGCGAGAGAGACAACACCCTGTTGAAAGTGACACGCGGCAAACGGACTTTGACCGTCAAACCTGTCTTCTGTGCCGACCGGGCTCTCTTCCGCGAACCGCTCACCCTCGTTTTCTCCTTGCCCTCCGATGCCGGCGAAGTGTCTGTGTGTCAGGGTTCCCGCCAGCTCAGCGTCACCCGCCGGGGCGACAAAGCTTGGGTCTCCTTCGAGCCGTGGGGCAGGAAGGTCAAAATTCGATTCTGAGGTTCAGCCTCTCCCCAGCCCTCCCCTGAAGGGAAGGGAGGTGGGGTTCCAAGATTCAAGTTTCAGGATTCAAGTTTCAGGATTCAAGAGGTTCAACCATTCACCATGAACCGACCTTTGACTTTTGACTTTTGACCGTCCATCAGGACGTAGATCACCTTTGCCCTTTGACTTTTGACCTTAGACCTTAGACTTTTGCCCTTAGACCTTAGACCTTAGACCTTAGACCATGAACCATCAGTTGCTTGAACCTTGAACCCTGGGACGAGAGCTCCAAAACGGGTCGTTGAGCACTTCGGAGGTTTATTTCCGGAGGATAACCGTGAAGGTGACGCTGTAGCCGATGACGGGATTATCGCAGAGCATCAAGTTGCCGCCTTGCGTCATCATCATTTGCCGTGAGAGAGCCAGACCTATTCCGGAGCCGCCTTGTTTGGTGGTAAAGAATGGGACGAAGATTTCGGGGCGTATTTCTGCGGGGATTGGTTTTCCATTGTTGCTGACGTCGAGTCCGTCGTTGTTCCAGCGAAGGTTGAGTTTAGTTGCTCCGGCTTCGACGGCATTTTTGACGAGGTTTGTCAAAACCTGTCGCAGAAGATTCTCGTCGGCGCATACGGTCCGATTGACGGAACTGTCGGCAGTCCACTCCAAGTCGGGGAACATCAAACGTACGCTTTCCGTTATGTCGGCAAGGGAGATGTCCCGTAGTTCAGCCTGTTGGATTCGTGTCATGGTGCGGTAGCTCTTCACGAAGGCCGTCAATCCTGCACTTGTGTCGCGTATGGCTCTTATTCCGTCCTCCAGAGGAGAGCCTTTCACATCGGGGCGTTCCAGGAAAGATTGGGTGATGCTTGAGATGGGGGCTGTGGCATTCATGATTTCGTGGGTGAGTACGCGGGTGAGACGTTGCCACGATTCCACTTCGTTTTTGTCCATCAGCATCCGTATTTCCCGGCCCATATCGTTGAGAAGTTGCTGAACGGCTTTTTCGCCGGAGGGCAGTCCTTTGGTTGACAGCCTGAACGAGAAGTCGCGATTGTGGAGGGCCTCACGCATCAAGTAAGCTCGCGCCTTCAGCTTGTGCTGATGTCGGAACCACCATGCGATGCCGCCCACCAAGAGCAACAGCAATCCTGCCAAAATGAAGTCCTTCCAGTCCAAAGTTCCTATAGTTTCTTAGTTTTATTATACAATGTCTGTCGCGTGATACCCAGCTGTTCGGCTGCCATTTTCATGTTTCCGTGACAGCGGTCTATGACACGCCGGATATGTTCGGCTTCCACTTCATCGAGGGTAGCCACGTCTTTCTTGGCATCTATCACGTCCTTCAATTTGCGTATCAGGTCGTCGTTCTCCCAGGGTTTGGTGATAAAGTCGGCAGCGCCGCTTTTCAGTCCGCGCACAGCGAGAGAAACTTCTCCGTAGGCTGTGATGAGCACCACGGGAATGTCGGGATGATGTTTGCGGATGGCTCTGAGCCAGACGAGTCCGTCCTGTCCGTTGTTCACACCGAGGGTGAAATTCATATCCAAAAGCACCAAATCCACCACTTCCTGCTGTAGCACGGTGAGGATGTTTTGGGGCGACGATTGTGTCAGCACACGTTCAAATGTTCCCGCGAGGCAGTACTTCAGCGCTGTGAGCACGGCTTCGTTGTCATCGATGACGAGTATAGTACCATAGTTTTGCATTTCGGGTGCAAAGATACGGATTTTTTCCGAAAATAACGCATTTATCCTTGAAAATCGGGCTCTGAATCTCCGGTAATGTCAAAAAATTAGACACATTGTTGTCAAAAATTTTTACAAACGGCTCCTCTCGGCCACAAAAGTCTTGCATCATTCGAAGTTTTGTCTTACCTTTGCGGTGTCGAAATCAAAAAAAATGGCAAAAAATGAAAACAATTAGAATAACTTTAATCATTCAAATGCTCTGCTCAGCCGTGACGGCTCAGCAGGCACTGACAGTCACCGACTGCATGCGTTATGCTGTGGCCCACAACCACGACATACGCATCAGTCAGTTGACGCAGGACAACCGCCGGGCTGAACGTCTGGCAGCTATCGGTTCCATGCTTCCCTCGCTGAGCGGCAACATCGGGGCTCAGTATAACTTCGGACGAGCCATCGATCCCGAGACCAACACCTATACCAATGTGAGTACGTTCTACAACGGCTACTCCGTCACGGCCTCGCTTCCGCTATTCGACGGCTTCCAAAACATCAACCGTCTCCGTGCTGCTCGGGCAGGCGTGCTCATGGGCAACAGCGAGTTGCAGGCCAAGCGCGACGAACTCTGCCTTCAGGTCTTTGAGGCTTACTGCAATGTGCTCTACTATCAGGGGACAGTGCGAATGGCAGGGGAGAAGCTCGAACAAAGCCGCCAGAGCCTTCTACAGACCCGTCTGATGTGCGAAGTGGGACGGAAGAGCGAAGCCGACGTCGCCCAAATGGAAGCACAGCTGGCTGCCGATGAATACGAGGTGACCCGCCAGAGCAACGAACTCGTCACGGCACGTCTTGCTCTCGCCCAGCTCATGAACTGGCAGGGAGAGATAGAGACGGCAGAGGATTTGGACACTCTCAGGTTTCAGGATTCAAGTTTCAGGTTTCAAGAAGTTCAAAAAAACAAGAGTTTTTTCATTATAATAACGGGGAATACGGGGAAAAGAAGTTCAGAGGAAACGACCCATGACGGAGAAGCCGCAGACTGGGCAGATACCGATGATCACCCCATGATAGAGGCGGCCCGGCAGAGTGTAAGCCAGGCGCGCAGCAATCTGCGTGTCGCGAGGGGAGGACTGTCCCCGTCGCTTTCTGTCAGTGCCGGTGTCAATACGACCTATAACAAGGTGCTTCACTCGGAAGCCACAGGCTACGGCGAACAGCTGAACAACAACAGGGGAGAGTATGTTTATGCCTCTCTCACGATACCGCTCTTCAACCGCCTGCAGACCCTCACCAATATCCGGCGTCAACGCAACAACCTGCGTATCGCTGAAGAAGAGTTGGCCCAAAAACAGGACGAATTGACCAAACTTCGCCTCAGGGCCGCAAGCGACTGGGAAGGCTACCGCCGACAGACCGTCCAAATGGAACGCAAGGTGGAGGCCGATTCCCTGGCCTATCGGCTCACCGCCCGCAAATACGAAGAAGGTCTTGCTTCAAGCATCGATGTGCAGACCACATCGGCCACCCTCTTGCAGTCGCGAGCACAGCTGCTGCAATGCCGCCTCATGACGGCTCTCAAAGAACGGATGACCCGCTATTACAGCGGCGAAAGAATCTGCGACACGGAGTAAGCAAAGGTCTAAGGTCAAAGGTCTAAGGTCAAAGGTTCAGCCTCTCCTCAGCCCCTCACAGCCTACCCCCAGCCCCTCCCTAAAGGGAAGGGGGAAGGGTTTCAAGATTCAAGATTCAGGATTTAAGGGGTTCAACCATTCACTATGAACCCAAAATAACATCAGAACAATGGACAGAATTATAGAACAGAAAAAAGGACTTCGGAAGAAACATATTCCCTACATAACCGGCGGTGTGGGGGTGCTGTTTCTCCTCCTTTGGATTATCTTCGGCAATCATGCCTCCACTTTGAAAGTGGATGCCGCCGACATCACGGTCAGTGTGGTCTCTCAGGCAAAGTTCAAAGATTATGTGCGCACCAACGGACAGGTGCTACCCATTCAGGTGGTGCAGATTTCGCCGGAGGAAGGCGGCATCGTAATGGAGAAGGTTGTCGAGGAAGGCACGCACGTCAAGAAGGGCGATGTCATTGTGCGGCTGAGCAACAGCAACCTCGACCTGCAAATCCTGAATGCCGAGGCCGAGTTGGCCGAGAAACAGAACCTGCTGCGTAACACCCAGGTGGCCATGCAGCAGGACCTCTTGAACAATCGGACGGAGGAGGCACAACTGGACATGGACACCCAACGCAAACAACGTACCTACGAACAGAACCGCCGTCTCTATGAGGAGAAGCTCATCAGCCGCGAGGACTATCTACAGTCGCAGGAGGAATATTTGCTCTCCGACAAAAAACGGGCGCTCATCAGCCAACGTCTCCGTCAGGACAGCCTCTACCGCACCGTGCAGATGGACCAGATGGAAGACAATCTGGAGAACATGCGCCGCAACGTAGTACTTGTCCGCCAGCGCAAGGACAAACTCGAGGTGAGAGCAACCATCGACGGAGAGCTCGGACTCCTCGACGTGGAGCTGGGACAGAGTGTGGCTTCGGGACAGAAGATAGGGCAGCTGAACGACCTCAGTGACTACAAGGTGCAGGCACAGATAGACGAGCATTACATCGACCGCGTGCGTCAGGGGCTGTCGGCCTCCTTCAGCCGACAGGGTCGCGACTATCGGCTCACCGTGCGCAAGGTCTATCCCGAGGTGCGTCAAGGCAAGTTCCGCACCGACTTTGTGTTTGCAGGCGAAAGGCCCGAGAATATTCGCACCGGTCAGACCTACTACATAGACCTCGAACTGGGCCAGCCCGAACAGGCAGTACTCATCCCTCGCGGCACCTTCTTCCAGACCACGGGCGGACAATGGGTCTTCGTGCTCGACAAGAGCGGACAGAAAGCCTACCGCCGCAACATCCGCATAGGTCGCCAGAATCCGCAATACTATGAGGTACTCGAAGGCTTAGAGTCTGGCGAACGCGTCGTCACCAGCGGCTACGAGGCATTCAAAGACAATGAAGTGTTGATTATCAATCAGTAAAAGAAAATGAAAGGGATATTGAGAAACCTTTGGTACATGGCGCGTCGCTTCAAGTCGGCGTATGTGTTGAACCTGCTGGGCTTGAGCCTGGCCTTCGCCTCGTTCTTCGTCATCATGACGCAGGTGA
>CALBPV010000008.1 GCA_937899265.1 uncultured Bacteroidales bacterium | reverse complement strand
TTCCCTACACGACGCTCTTCCGATCTCATGGAGTTCAAACTCGACGGAACAGCGGAGGAGGCCTTAGAGCAGATCAAGTCAAAAGACTATCCCTTGCAGTTCACCCAAGACAACAAGCAGACATATCTCATCGGTGTGAACTTCTCCAAGGAGACACGCACCATAGACAGGTGGGTGATGCAGACTGCCAAAATGGCCCGGTAGGGATTTCAAGGGCATTTTGCAGCCTGTTGATAACAAAAAAAGAGGGGTGTGCCTATTTTGACACACCCTCATTGTTTTGACTTCATGTCTTTCGTTGGCTTATAGTCCTTTGGCATCTGCCGACTCAATTTCTATCTAAGGGAATGGATTGTTTGTCATTTCAGGGCACGAAGATCAATAGTGTCCTAGGGGATGTTTGGGGATACTGCTTCATGGCAGCACAATTACCTTTGCAGACGCATTATCCATATCAGGCATGGTGTGGCCTACCGATGCGCCTATGTAGGTGGGATCACAGACTACATACCTGCTACCATTCACATTGATGTAATCGCCCACTACTCTGTCTGTGAAACATACTGCCGACGCAAGATGCCCAGGATAGTATATGAGGATACACTTCAGACCAAGCAAGTCACGAACCAGCCTGGTGAACAGAATAGAACGGTCTTCGCAGTCACAATATGGGTAGTAGAGTGTCTCATCGGGAAAGAAAGCTCTGTCGCCTCCCCACACTTTGTCATCATATTCATAGACGAAGGCTGTCTGCACCCAGTTTAGCAATCGTTCCACGGATTCCAACTCGCCGCGCCCCTTTATCTGTTCGCGAAGTGCCGGATATAAACTTTTTTTAGCAGTGGCATCCATAGGGGTATTGGCATACATGTCCCATCCCACCTGAGCCTTGAATCCTATTTTGGGGGCACTGCCCTCGAAGCCTTTCTTCATGTTGACGATAATGACGCCGTTGGCGGCCTGTGCTCCGTAGATGGCGGTTGCCGAGGCATCCTTGAGAATCTCGATGCTTTCCACGTCGTTGGGGTTGAGGTCGGCCAGCGGGTTGCTATAGACGTTGGAGCCGGCCTCGGAGGTGACGATGGCACCGTCAATGACATAGACGGGTTCGTTGGACGAGTTGAGGGAGTTGACGCCGCGGATGAGGATGCTTGACGAACCGCCGGCGGCACCGCTGTTGGAGGTGAGTTGCATACCTGCGGCACGTCCCTGAAGCATCTGGTCCATGGTAGAGGCTGATGTCTGCTGCATTCCCTCGGCCTTGACGGACACGACGGAACCAGTGATGTCGCTTCGTTTCATGGTGCCGTACCCCACGACAACGACCTCCTCCATGAGCTGGCTGTCTTCCTTGAGCACGACTTTCATGCCCTCGGCCGGCTTGAGTTCCTGCGCCTTGTATCCGATGAACGAGATTACGAGCACGCTGCTGCGGGGCACCTGGAGTTTGAAGTTGCCGTCGATGTCGGTGGTTGTGCCGTTAGCCGAGCCTTTCTGAAGGACGGTACAGCCGATGAGCGGTTCGCCGGTGGCATCGACCACGGTTCCCGATGCGGTGACGGCATCCTGGGCCGCCATGCCGAGGGGCATTGCGAGCAGCAGAAGGAGAAGAGTCCAGAAGGGTTTCCTACACATATTGAGAAAAGTTTAAAAGTTTCAAGTTTCAGCCTCTCCCCAGCCCTCCCCTGAAGGGAAGGGGGGGCGGGGTTTCAAGTTTCAGGTTTCAAGTTCAAAAAAACTAGAGTTTTTTCATTTTAATAACGGGGAATACGGGGAAAAGAAGTTCGAAGTTTCAAGTTTCAGGTTTCAAGTTCAATTCAGATTTCTGGTTGAACGAAAAAGCACTCGCTGGCCCGAGGGTGCTACACCTTGGGATGGCGAGTGCAAAGATAGGCTTTTTTGTTGAGACGGCGCTATGCGGGAGTTTGCTTTTTCCCACAATTCGTAAAGCGGCATCATCGCGTTTGTATCAAACGTCTTCGTTTTTGTTGCGTTCCTCGTTCTGGCGTGCCCTGTGCTTGGCCATATATTCGGAAGGCGTGATGCCGTAATGTTTCTTGAATGCGGCGGTAAAGTGGGTGGGATTGGCGAATCCGACGGCGTAGGTGACCTGTGCCACGGAGGTGTCGCCCTTCTCGAGGAGATGCGCAGCCTGCTGAAGTCGGAGGTTTCGGATGAACTCGCCCACGGTGATGCCCGTGAGTTCCTTCATGCGGCGGTGGAGCTGCACACGGCTCAGTGCGACGGCATCGGCGAGGGCCTCGACGTTGAAGTCGCTGTCATCGAGCCGTTCGTTGACGGTCTTCATAATCTTCTCCATGAGGGCGGCATCGTTGCCCTTGAGTTGGACTTTGCGCACGGTGTCCTCCTGTTCCTGCAATCCGCTGTACTTGCCCCGGAGACGGATTCTGTTGGCGATGAGTCCGGCGATACGGGCCTCCAGTTCCTCGAGGTCGAAGGGCTTGTCCATGTAGGCGTCGGCACCCTGTTCCAGTCCTGCAAGTCGTGCCTGCTGTTCGGTTTTGGTGGTAAGCAGGACAACGGGGATGTGGGTGGCGCGTGTGGAAGCCTTGAGGCGGCGGAGCAGTTCGAAGCCGTCCAAGCCCGGCATTACGACATCGCTGACCACGAGGTCGGGCAGCGTATCGACGATGCCCTCGAGGGCTTTCTGGCCATCGGAGTAGGTCTGCACGTGGTAGGTGGCACCGAGTTCCGTCTCGAGGAACGACCGTATCTCGTCGTCGTCATCGACCACAGCGATGCGGTAGGTGGTCTTTTTGCGGACGCGAGGCGGACGGGTGGCATCCGAGACCACGGGCACCGGCTCCCCGGAGGCCGTGGTCGTGGCGAAGAAGTCGCCCGTGACAATCTGTTCTTTGGGCAGATGGGCTGCCCCCAGCGGCAGTCGCACTACGAATTCCGAGCCGTGGCCATCTTTGCGGTTGCGTGCCGTGATGGTTCCTCCGTGGAGTACGACAATTTTCTGAGAGAGGTTGAGTCCGATGCCGTAGCTCATCTGGCCTGCGGCGGGGCGTACGGAAGTCTGGTAGAAGCGTTCGAAGACCTTCTTGAGCTGGTCCTCGTTGATGCCGGGGCCGTCGTCGCGCACCATCATCTCGGCCTCCCCATCGGCAGCGAGGCGCACGATGACCTCAATAAGTCCACCGTCCTCCACATACTTGACGGCGTTGCCAATGAGGTTGGTGACGACCTTGTCGAAGTGGTCGCGGTCGATCCACACCTTCAGGTTGGGTGTCTCATCGCGGAAGTTGATGGTAATCTTCCGTTTTCCGGCCTGATATTCGAAGTCGTGGCAGATGTCGCCCACAAAATCGGACAGGGCTGTCTCGGCAAAATGGAGCGTCATCTGTCCTTTCTCTATCTTGCGGATGCTGAGAATCTGGTTGAGGAGGGTGAGCAGCCGGTTGGTGTTGCGTTCCATATTGTGGAGGGCATGGGATGTCTGAGGGTCGTGGGTCTCCTTGAGCAATTTGTCGAGGGGACTTTTGATGAGCGTGAGGGGGGAGCGCAACTCGTGGCTGATATCGACGAAGAACCGTATCTTCTCCTCGTTGATGGCGGCCAGGCGTTTGTTCCTGTAGTTGCGCCACCACGGCAAAACGATGGCGAGGAGGAGAATGAGGTAGAAGACGTAGGCACCCGTGGAACGGTACCACGGAGGCGAAACGCGGATGGTGAGGGTTTTGAGGGGCGAATAGACACCGTTGTCGTAAGCACGCACGAAGAGTCGGTGGGTGCCTACACCCAGCCTCGAGAAATAAATCTCGCTGCGACCCGACTCGGTCTGGTACCATTGGTTGTCGGCCTCTCCGTCGAATCGGAATTCATAGTGGACGTTGTGGGCGTCGCGGAAGTCCATGGACGAGAAGAGGAGGCTGAAGGTGTTGTCGAGATAGGATACCGAAATCTCGTCGGCGGTGTCGAGGGGGCGGGTGACAATCTGTTTGCCGCCGGAGAGGGTGGTCCCATTCACAAAGACGTCACCGAGACGCATGCCGGTGAGTGTGATGCCGCGCGCGAACTCGTCCTTCACGATGGTATGCGGCGAGAACCAGGTGACTCCGTCGCGGTTTCCCAGCAAGACATCGCCGGCAGAAGTACATGCACCGATGCCGCGCAGGTAGGACGACCTCATGAGGCCGTTGCCCCGATAGTAGCGGGTGATGCGTCCGTCGGGTTCTATTTGGGCGAGCCCGCGATACGTTCCGGCCCAGAGGGTGCCGTCGCCGGTGAGCACGAAAGAGGACACGATGTCGTTGGGGAGGCCGTGCTTGGTGGTGTAACGACACCATTGGCCGGCTTTGTCGCCCGAGGTGAAATAGCGGAAGAGCCCCTTGTCGGACCCCACCCAGACAGACCCGTCGAGCGGGGACTGTCCGATGGCATATACGATGGCGGGACGCAAGGCATCGGGTACGGCGACATCGACGAGGGAGTCGGCGGCGGGGTCATAGACATCGATGCCGTAGTAGTGTCCTATCCAGATGCGTCCGTCGGCGGTAGTGAAGAGGGTGTTGAGGTAGGGGTTGGTGAGTTGCAGACATCCGCCTCCCAGAGTTCGTTCGACCTGTCCGTCGGGCGTGTAGCTGTGGAGGCCGTCATTGAAGGAAGCGGTGTAGATGTTGCCGGCGCTGTCGCGTGCGATGCCGCCGATGCGCTGGGTTCCCGTCAAGGGCATCCATTCTTCCTGACCCGTCCGTGTTGAGAAACGGAAGAGGCCGTTGCGGTAGGTTCCGGCCCAGAAAGTGCCGTTGCCGTCCTGTCTGAGGGTCAGCACGGTGCGGTCGCCGAGCCAATGGCCCAGGGAACGTCCTTCCTTGTCGATGCGAGTGACGCCACCCTTCTCCTGACAGACATAGACCTGACTGTCGGCATCGGCATATATGGAGCGCAGCGGGCTTCCGTTGTCGGTCTCCATATTGCTCAGGGGCAGGTAGCGGAAGGGGTATTCCTTGGGGGAGATAAGCACGAGGCCGCTCTGGTAGCAGCCTATCCAATGGTTGCCGTTGAGGTCCTCGAGGTAGGCATAGACCTTGGTCTCCTCGATTTTCTCTTTGCCCACCTTGAATCCTTGGAGAGTTTTGAGTTGTCCGTTGCCGAAATCCACCGTTGCGATGCCGTTGCCCGAGGTGCTGAGTATGATTTGTCCGTCACGGTTCTTGTAGAGGCGGTGCACCGAACGGCGCGGGAATGTCACCACCGGCTCGAATTGCAGGGTCTCCTCGTTGAGCCGGAGGATGGCACTGTAGGTTGCGACGGTGAGGCGTGCCGAGTCGTCCTCGATGATATCGACCGCTTTGTGTGCGCCGAGAGCCGCAGCATCGTAGAGGTGTGTCCGATGGGTGCGCAGGTCCGTCATCTGCAATCCCTCGTTCTGGTAGCCTATCCAGAGGCGTCCCCGGCTGTCGAGATACATGTTGTCGCACAGTGCTCCTTCCTGCAGAGTGCTGTTGACGGCTTCGACGGGGCGTGCCTCGAGGCTGTCGCCTGCGACCTCGAAGAGGCCCTCTCCGGCACTCAATAGCCAGATGTTGCCTTCAGGTGTCTCGAGCATGTCGTTCACGTTGGCCGCAGCGTTGCCGTAGAAGAGGACGGTGCGGAATCTGTCGGTGAGCCGGTCGTAGCGTTGCACGCCCCTGTTGCTTTCCACCCATACGTCGCCGGAGCTGTCGGTGAGCAGTTTGCGGATGATGTTGTCGGAGAGGGACAGCGGGTCTTCGTCGTCGCTGTAATACTGCGTCACGTGCACGCCGTCGAACTTGTTGAGGCCGTACTCGGTGCCTATCCACACGTAGCCCTGACGGTCCTGACAGATAGAGGTTATTTGGTCGGACGAGAGGCTTTCGTCGGTATAGATTCTCATGGGCAAAGCCGCCGCATCCAGATGGAAGGACAACAAAACGCACACGACGAGGAACCTCAGTCCCCGTAACGTGTGCGCGACGGTGGCGAAATGTGTATAGTTGCTTGTCATGAAATTCAGATTTGTCATATAACCCGGTGCAAATATACAGATTTTTTTTGACTTTGCAGGCTGTTTAACATTTTTTTTGGTCGAAATTAACAACATGATTGGCAAAAAACAACGGAAAGACCCGCAAAAAAACAGCGGAAAGACCGGCAAAAAACAAGATGGGGGATGGAGTAGTTATGAAACAGACTCCATCCCGCAGGTTCCTTGTCAGAACCGTATTATTTGATAGTCATTTCGCCGAACTGGGTCTCCCAGGGTTCTTCATTGCCATCGACGGCCTTAGCCATCGAGATGCGGATGCTGGTGATGTTCTTGAGCACGTCCTCGCCTATCTTTCCTTTGTTGGTGAGGTCGCATTCGATCTTGGTATCCTTGTCGATGGTCTTGCCCATCTGGCGGTAGAAGGTAGCGGCATCGACCTGCTGCTGTTTGCCGTCGGCATCTTTGTAACGGAGCACGACTTTGAGCATGCAGGTGCTCTTCTTGATGACCATGGTGAGCTTGGTGTGTTCAGAGAGGTCTCCGTTGACTTCCGGGAGGTCGAACCAGCGGTCCCATTTTTCCTTGAAGGTGGCCGTCAGCGTCTCGTCGTCGAAGTCGCAGTTCCCGCCATGTTTGGTCACGTTCTCCAAGTCGATAATCTTCCAAGGAGTAGGATCGGCGGCTTTCAGGGTTACTGCCGAGAGGGCGAATGTTGCCATCAAGGCTACGAACAAAACTAATTTTTTCATACCTTTTTAAATTTTAATGTTGTGTTGAAAAACTGTTATGATTTGACGGTGCAAAGATAGCGTGTTTTTTCGGAACAAGCCATCGGAATCTTGTCACGGACTTACGGATTTGTTTCATCCGGTCGTTCCGTTTCTTTCATCCGACGGCATGTTTTGTTTCATTGCGGGTGCCGGGGTTACTTCAGCGTCTCCTCGGGGCCGAGATAGCTCTTGTGCATTCCGCCGAGGTTGACGAGTATCTTCTGGAGCACGAGGGCGTTGTCGAGGGGGCGGATTCGGAGGGTGTGTTTGCCTGCCTTGAGGTTGTGGATGGTCTGCGAGTCGATGACGTGTTCGCGATGCCAAGCGTTGCCCGTCTCGCCGTTGAAGTCGCCGTTGATGTTGACCTCCTGTTCCTCTCCGCCGTCGAAGCTGACGGCATAGCGCAGGCCGGTGCCGTTGAAGTTGAGTGTGGCGCAGAAGCGCAGGGTGACGCGAGCCGTAGCCTCGGAAGGAATCTCCATGTCATACTCGAGGGCCATACCATCGACGGCGGCTGTGACGGGCTGGGGTGTGATGCCCGAGAGGGTGCGTCCCAATTCGGGAATCACGGTCCAGCGGGCTTCTTTGCCGTCGGTCTTTCGCGTGAAGTGCTCGGCCTCGATGCTCACATATCCGTCCTTGGCCACAAAGGAGGGAGTGCCCTTGGGGGTATTGTAAGTGATGTAGGCGGGTTTGGGGAGGGAGATTTGAGCGGGCGTTGAGGGTTGAGCGTTTTCGAGGCGTTTGACCTCGGGCATGACTTTCTTCTCGGGAGCCTGCCACGATTTGTAGCCGATGTATTGTTCGTCCATCATGTGGTTCCACTTGCCTCCGTTCATTTTGTGGTATTCGGCGGCGAGGGCGGCATCGCGTTTGAAGCACTCGGCGACGCGGTCGGCCCAGGCATTGGCGGCGGGGTCGTTCTTCTTGTAAAGGCGCTGGTTCATAGCCTGAGCGTAGTACATGTTATAGAGGTTGTCCATGGCCTTGATGGGGTAGCCGAGGAGCTGGAACCACGCATCGTGCAGGTTCTGCGGCAGTTTTCCTGCGAGAGCCTCGGCATCGAGGGCCAGTTGGTCGTATTCGCCCACGACGCGAGCCCACTCGTCGTAGTTGATGACGGAGTAGGTGCGCATGTCGAGCAATTCGGGCGTGACGCGGCGGTTGAACTTGGCGTAGAGGCGCAGTTGTCGTGCGGCCTCGTCGGCATACTTGTCGCCAAAGATGCTACGGCAGAAGGCAACGCTGTGGTCATTGACGTTCTGTGGGTTAAATTGGTCGGGATTCCACGCCATGTCGAGGAAGAAGGTGATGGGGTACTCCATCGGCTTCAGGTCGCCCACGTTGAGAATCCACATCTTATCGACGCCATATTGGTAGGTGAGGTTCATCTGTTCCCACAGACGGGGGATGGGCGAGACGTTGATCCACTTGGAGTTGCGGGGGCCGCCCACATAATCGACGTGGTAGTACATACCGAAGCCTCCCGTATGATTCTTGGCGGTGCCCAGTGCCGGCAGACGGCGGATATTGCCCCAGTTGTCGTCGCAGAGGAGCAGGATGATGTCATCGGGCACCTTCATGCCCTGGTCGTAGAAGTCCTGCACCTCCTTGTAGAGTGCCCACACCTGAGGGATGTCAGCGGCCCGGCGGCCTGTTACCTTCTCGAGGAGTTCGCGCTGTTCCTTGACGATTTGTTCCATGAGCTGCACACTGGCTTTGTCCTCCATGGCCTCGTCGCCGTCACCACGCATACCCACGGTGTACATGGTCTCCCAGTTCTTGGCACGTTCCACGCCGCCGCGCCAGAAGTCCATCATCTCGTCGTGGTTGGTGGTGAAGCTCCACTTGCCGTGTCCCTTGCGGCGTTTCCAGTCCTGTTGGGCCAGAGCCAACGGTTCGTGGTGGGAGGTGCCCATGACGATGCCCATTTTGTTGGCCAGGGGGCCGTTGGCGGGGTCGTCGTCATAGAAAGCGCTGCCCCACATGGCCGGCCACATATAGTTGGCCTTGAGACGCAGGAGCAGTTCGAACACATGCTCGTAGCACTTGGAGTTGATGCCGCCGAAGTGTTCCACGGCCCAGTTGCCGAAGGAAGGCCACTCGTCGTTGATGAAGATGCCGCGCCAGGCCACCTTAGGTTCGCCGTCGGTGAAGACACCTTTTTTAATATATATATTGTCCTGATGCAGGGCCGGCACGTCGGCCCACCAGTACCAAGGGGACACGCCTATCTGGCGGGACAGCTCGTAGATGCCGTAGATGGTGCCTCGTTTGTCGCTGCCTGCGATGACGAGAGCTTTATCGACACCTGCCACGGGTTTCTCGACCACTTGGAGGATGTATTTCTCGCGTTTGCCTTCCAACTCTTTTTTGGGGAGTTTCCCACTGGAGAGCAATTGTCGCACCAGTTCCGACTTGGGGCTGCCCACGATGATGCACTGTGGAGCCGTCTCCTGTCCTGCGGCGGGTTCTGCGCCCGTCACGGCCTTGAGGTCGGCTTGGAGGCTGTGAACAGCCATGAGCACGCCTTCGTCCTCTTGGGCATCGCATACTATGTTAACCACCCGGCCATCAGCGGCCACTGCAAAGTCGGCATTCCCGCCTTTGGCAAACGTCACAAACTGCTCGGCAGCCTGTGCCGCCATTGCCGCACCGGCAAGCATCAATGTCAGAAATACTTTCTTCATACCGTTGTCGTTTATATTTTGAAATGTTTACAATTCGGTGTGTTGCGAACGCGTACATGTGTTGTCCGTTCGTTTTTTCGAAGGCAAAGATACGTTCTTTTTCCGACATCTGCAACAACGTGAAACAAAAAAAGTATTCAAATGCAACGAAATCAAGGAAGAAAGTGCCCGGTCATAAAAGTTGAGATTGAAATTCAACGGGATTCAGTTCGGTAGGGGCAATTCACACGGCGACGGTCATTCACACAGGGGCAAGCCCCTGTGCTATGTTATTTGATCCCGACGGGGTCAACCTCAGAAGATATATTCCTCCTCGTCGGTGTTTGAAGCATCGGCTGTCATGAACATCACACAATAGACGGGCATGTACAGGATATTGCCCTCTTGACGGCATGTGCGGTTGTTAGAAACCACGATGCCGGATTGGATATTATAATCCGGATTTTTCAGCAGATTATCCAGCGCGCTGTGGATGGTGTAGTCCTTTCCGGACTTAACCTCCAAGGGAAGAGCACTCAAGTTCTTGTAATCGTCAATCAAGTAGTCAACTTCACCCAGCTTGCGGTTGTCGTAGTAGAAAAGCTTGTGTCCGTGAGCGCGCAGTTCTTGAGCCACCGCGCTTTCATAGACGGAGCCGAGATTGATGCTGTGCACATCTTCCAAGACAGGCCGTATGTTGTTGTGGTAAAGAAGCCCTGTCAGAAGCCCTACATCGTTCATGTAGAGCTTCAGAAGGTTCTTTTGCAAGGATTCACTCAGTGGGAAATGAGGGTTGGATATGGCATGCACAGCGAGCGCTATGCCCGAAGAAACCAAGTATTCGAATTCTGCGCCGTAGCGTACAAACCGGTCGCCTTTTCTGCCTTGAATCTCCTGGGCTATGATGCGTTTCTTCTTGTTTTCCATTTGCGAAGGTATCATCTCGTAGATTCGGCGCAACAGCAGTTTCTTGCCATGCTCTTTCTCATACTTGGCCGCATCATCGGCATAGAGGCTGCGGATGCCGTTCTGTATCTCTCTGACACGTACTATATTGTGTGTGCTGAGGTAGGTGTTAACAGCCTCCGGCATTCCTCCCACCAGCAGATAGCGTCTGAAAAGGTTCATCATACGGTTATGATGTTCCTCCGTTAGGCTCTGCCGGTTTTCGTATGCAACGCGCAGTGCATCGACAGCTGTTGTGTCAAATCCGTTGGCGATGAGGAATTCTTCAAAATCGAGCGGGAACATCTCTTTTATGATGATGCTCCCCACAGGGATGGAGGTTGTGTCTTGCAGCGTGATGCCCAACAAACTTCCGCTCGCCACATATCTGTAACGACCGTCTTCTCGCAGAAACTTCAATAGGGTCAGGTATTGCGGATAGTGTTGTATCTCATCCAGAAAGACCAGTGTGTCATGTCTGTCGGACAACTTGCCCCCGGCAACCATACTGAGAGTCAAGTAGAAATCCTCTTTGCGATGGATGTTGCGGAAGAGTTGTTCGCCCGCGTCATCTTCCACGAAATTGATTTCTATAAAATTCTTAAACAGCCGTTTCCCGGCTTCCCGGATGCTGAATGATTTGCCAATCTGTCGGGCACCCCCCAACACCAGGATTTTGTCTGTGTCAGACCTCAGATAGTCTTCCAGATATGAAGTAATCTTTCTGTAAAGCATATCACTGTTTTTGAATGAACATTATCCCGAAAATACACTTTTCAAAGGATTTCGGCCTCAGAAAAATACACTTTTCAAAGGATTTTGACCTCAGAAAAATACACTTTTCAAAGAATTCTGGTACTGCAAAAATACACTTTTCAAAGAAATCATGGGCCCGATACTCCAGAAAAATGAAGAAAAATCTCAGCAGAACGATATTTTTCCTCCAAAATGTCATGCCCACCTTACAATCTCTGAAACTTCCGAACCCCGGCAACGAGTGAATGGTTCAAGGTTCAAGGTTCAAGGTTCAGGTTTCAAGGTTCATGGTTCAAGTTTCAGGTTTCAAGGTTCAAGGTTCAAGGTTCAGGTTTCAAGGTTCAGGGTTATCGAGTCCGACAACAAAGTTATGTTATGAGCCCCTTGCAGGGGCAATTCACACGGCGACGGTCATTCACACAGGGACAAGTCCCTGTGCTGGGATATTTGCCCCTTGCGGGGGCATGGTTAAATCGGGAACGGATAGACACAAGGGGCAAGCCCCTGTGCTGGGATATACAGCCCTTTCAGGGCTTCCATTTACCCCATCGGGGTCAAATAACATAGCGTAGGGGCTTGCCCCTGCGAATGAAGAATATCCGTATCAGCTGCCCCTGCAAGGGGCACATAACCGAGCGCAGGGGCTTGCCCCTGCGACTCCAATATAGCGTCAAATGGCATTGCGCTGTTGGTGCCAAATATTTTATAAAGGATAGACTTCGGAGAGATTTGGCATGAAAAAAAATGTGTCGAAATTTATCATTTTTCCACAAAATTCCATCTCTTTGAATCGCAAAATATGGCCTACAGGTACATCAAACACGGGTCTGACCTCGAAATTTTGTGCAAATCGTTCTCCGAACATCGGAAACTCCATTGAGTATGCTCAAAACGTTTTCCGAACTTCGGAAATCCAATTGAGTACGCTCAAAACGTTTTCCGAACTTCGGAAGTTCCATTGAGTACGCTCAAAGCGTTTTCCGAACTTCGGAAATCCAATTGAGTATGCTCAAAGCGTTTCGCGAACTTCGGAAATCCGTTTGCGAAAAAATGTCATAACCATTCTCAAAAATTCAGAATCGTGGGCATATCTGTTAAGGGCCTACGTTGAATTGTAAACGCGTGGGTAAAGACGAATGTCTATTAGCAGATAAGACTAAGATTCATCGCCATACGAACGGCGCAAGAAGTTAGCACAGTGTGGATTATGTGTACTGATGACATTGGTATAGATATACACATTATCGTCTCGCCTTCTATATTACCCCCTCAAATCAACATAGACCCAAAAAATCTGCGAAGATTTTCATGTCCGCAGGTACATTTTAATTTTTTTAACCAATGTGTACGCAAAAACGTACACAATATTTTGGAAGTTTCGAAAAAAAATGCTATCTTTGCACCGCAAAACTAAACATTTTGAGTTATGACATCATTGACAATGAGAGACTTTAGGAGCAATCTGGCCACCTCGTTTGACCGGGTTGACAATGGAGAACGTGTTTATATCCGCAGGAACAGCAAGCTCTACACACTTGTGTCCGTCGAGGATGATGACCTGACAATCACCCCGGCACTGGCAGCAAAGATTGAGCAGGCCAGGCAGGAACATAAAGAGAGTAAGACGCTGAAATTCGAGAGTGCTGCTGCAGCACAGAAGTGGATGGATGAACTATGAACTATATCATCGAGGTCGAAGGACACTATGACGATAAATAGTTCAGACAAGCATCACCTACAGAAATGGCACACTTTTCATTTTTCGTATCTTTGCACTATCTTTACAGCATAAATCTGTAAATATTCACAAAAATATTCCATAAAACCTGGGCTGTGACAGGGGACAGGTTCCATTGCATCATGAGTAAAGGAGAAACCGGGGAAACCCGATGATAAGACATAAATATGAAACGGGACGAAAGTTGGAGTCAGAAATACGACGAAGTGTTTGAGTTTATAAATACGCATCACCGGAACCCGTCGAAGCACAAAGCAGAGGAGCGGGGATTGTATCTCAACTGGTTGAAGCACAACCGGAAGTTGTATAATGCCGGGGTGCTGAAGCCGGAACGTATTGAGAAGTTCAGAAAACTTCTGGAATTGTCGGAACAGTACAGGCATAAGAATCAATATGAATAAGGAAACATCAAAAATGAATGTACTTTTTGTGTGCCACGGGAACATCTGCCGAAGTCCGATGGCGGAGTTCATTCTCAAGGCATTGGTCAAGGAGCAGGGTAGAGAGGGGGACTTTTATGTTGAGTCTGCTGCGGTTTCGACGGAGGAAATCGGCAATCCCGTCTATCCTCCGGCCAAGCGCTGCCTCAGTCGGCATGGTGTCTGGTTTGACCCGGAAAAGCGGGCAAGGCAGGTCACCCGGGGCGATTATGACCGTTTCGACCGCATCATTTGTATGGACGCATCCAACCTCCGCCTCATTCGCCGTATCATCCCGGAGGACCCGGAGGAAAAGATTCGCCTCATGATGTCCTATACCGATGTCGGACGGGATGTCGCGGACCCGTGGTACACCGGAGATTTCGAGGCGACGTATCAGAACCTCCTCGCCGGTTGTGAGGCGATTGCAAGGGGCGAATAATTAGGACAAGACAACAGGCCCCGGGTCGTCCGCAAGGACGACCCGGGGCAATCTGTATAGCGGGGGAGGGCTTACTTTTTGTAGCACTCGAAGATGCGATCGACGTAGGTCTTCGACATCTTGGTTGTGAAGAGGGAGACGAGCCATACAACGACGAATCCGCCGACCATGGCTATGGCACCGCAGTTGATGGGGGAGAAGGGATTGCCCAAGAGCATGTTGACCACCGTGATGCCTACGCCCCACGTGAAGCAGGCCCAGACGGAGGAGGGTGTTACACCCTTCCAATAGAGGCCGAGCATGAAGGGAGCCAGGAAGGCGCCGGCAAGCGCACCCCATGAGATGCCCATCATTTGGGCGATGAACGTCGGGGGATTGAGTGCAATGAGGAGGGAGATGGCAATGAAGAACACAATCAGGACGCGCATGACAATCACTTTGCGGTGTTCTATCTTGTCGGCCACAGCGGCGTCGATGGAACCCGTCTCCACCTCGCCGGGCTGCGACTTCTTGTCGCGGTAGATGAGGTCGAGCGTCATCGTGGACGAGGATGTCAGTACCAGCGAAGCCAGTGTGGACATCGAAGCCGAGAGCACGAGGAGAACCACGAGGCCGATGAGGGCATCGGGCAGGGTGACGAGCATCGAGGGAATGATGGCATCGAAGTCAAGACGTCCGTTGGGCAGTGTGGGAGGCATGCCGAACAAACGTCCGAAGCCGCCCAGGAAGTAGCATCCGCCTGACACGATGAAGGCGAACAGTGTCGAGATAACGGTGCCGCGGCGTATGGCTGCCTCGTCTGTCACGGAGTAGAACTTGCCCACCATCTGCGGCAGTCCCCATGTGCCGAGCGAGGTGAGGATGACGACACCGAGCAGGTTGAGCGGGTCGGGACCCCATAGGGAGGCGAAGCCGCCGTTCACTTGTGGATTGCCGTCGGCGGGGATGGCTGCCATTTTGGACACAGCAGCCGAGAGGCCGCCCTGGGTGTTGAGGACAACGGCAATGATGGTCACGATGCCGAAGATCATGATGATGCCCTGGATGAAGTCGTTGAGAGCGGTGGCACGATAGCCGCCCAGGATGACGTAAACGGCAGTGAGGGCAGCCATGATGACAACGCAGTACTCGTAGGGAATGCCGAAGCCCATCTCGAAGAGGGTAGAGATGCCCTTATAGACACCGGCTGTGTAGGGGATGAGGAACACGAAGGCGATGATGGAGGCTGTGACGCGAAGCATCTGCGAGTTGAAACGCGTGCCGAAGAAGTCGGGCATCGTGCGGCTCTGGATATGCTGTGTCATCTGGCGGGTGCGTTTGCCGAGGACGAGCCAGGCTAAGAGCGAGCCTATCACGGCATTGCCCACACCTATCCAAGTCGATGAGAGTCCATATTTCCAACCGAACTGTCCGGCGTAGCCCACAAAGACCACTGCCGAGAAATAACTGGTGCCGTAGGCAAAGGCAGAGAGCCAGGGGCCCACGTTGCGTCCTCCGAGGACGAAGCCCTCGACGGAGCTGGCCTGCTTGCGCGAGTAGATGCCGACTGCAATAATCACAATCAGAAAGATTGCGGTGAGAAGTAGTTTGATAAACATATAATCATAATAGTTAATGGTTAATGGTTCAGTGTTCGAGAGGCTCGAGAGGCTCGAGAGGTTCGAGAGGTTCGAAAAAACAAGAGTTTTTTCGTTATAATAACGGGGGAGACGGGGAGACGGGGAGACGGGGAGACGGGGGAGACGGGGGAGACGGGGGAATGAATAGAACTACCCTTTAAAAGGCTATCTGCACCTGAGCCTGGAGATTGCCGTAGTGCTTTTGGTTCAAGCCGACGGGATTGGCAAAGGTGTATTGCAGCTGAACACGGCAGGTGCGGTAGAACCAATGCTGGACACCGGCCACGAAGTTGGTCTGTCCCATGTCGAGATGGTCGTTGAACTTGAAATAGTCGGCTGAGGCCACCACGTCGAGCCATTCGGCCACGGGCACAGAAGCCGTCACGTATCCGCCCCAGCTGTTGACATCGCCGTCCTTGCCGGCCAATATCTCGCCGTGCACGGAGGCGCAGCGGTCCTTCCAGTAATCGATGCCCTCGGTATGGCTCTTCCACTCGGCACCCAGGGTCCAGCGGTTGCGTTTGTAGTTCTGGCCTACGGCAATGTCGGGATTATAGATTGAAGCCTTGACGGCGTTGCCCGTTCCGAGCTGTCCGGAGGCCACGATGCGCCAATTGGCAACGGGACGGTAGTCGAGGCGGGCGATGATGTCCTTCTTGTTGTTCCGGTCCTTCTTGTTGATGCCCTGTCCGTTCATGACGGCGAGTTCATAGTAGAGGTGATTGTCGAAGAGGAAGCCGTAGATTTCGAGACCCAAATCGCGTCCGTAGTTCACGCCATAGAGCGGGTCGGAACCGCATCCGGTGAGCCAGGTTACGCCTTGGGAATAGACATCGATGAGTTCCACCTTGGTGGGGGAGAGGGGATTCTCGAGCGAGAGGCTGTTCTTGAACTGTCCGAAACGCACGGTCAGCGACTTGTCGGTGGAGATGCGATAGTCGGTGTAGAACTCCTGAACCTCCGATGAGAAGTCCATCATGAAGAGGAACGACCATCGGTCTGTCACCGGGGCCTTGGCCCAGAGGAGGGTTCGCTTCAAGTCGAAGGTGTTGGTCTCTGTGCCGTCCTGATTGCGGTAGGTGTAGCCTGCCTGTGCATAGCCATTGAGTTGGATGCGGCTCGCGAGGCTTTTCAGCCAGTCGGTGCCGTCTTGTCCGTTGGTCTGCGCCTGGAGGCTCAGAGCAAACGAGAGCAGCAGGGTGCAAAGAATGTAACGATGTTTCATTTGTAGTAAAATGGTTTAATTTGATGAATTTCGTCGGCAAATATAAAGCAAAAAAATGAAATATATGTCATTTGAGCAGGAAAATTGCATAAAGGACTGCGTTTTTGTGCGTTTTTCATGAATATTTATACATGACAGGGGCCGGAGCATAAAAAAAGACCGGAACAGAGGTCCGGTCTTGGAATAAAAGGGATTTAAAAAGGGGAGATGTTATTCTTCGGAGAATTCGTCCTTGCCGACACCACAGAGGGGGCATACCCAATCCTCGGGAAGGTCGGCCCAAGCGATGCCGGGCTGAATGCCGTTGTCGGGATCGCCCACTTCGGGGTCATAGACATAACCGCAGACGTCACAAACGTACTTTGCCATAGTTGGTAATGAGTTAGAGGGTGAATAAAAAGAAGAAATTCAATCTGTCCGAAGAACTCCGTCTCCGGCTTCCGGTGCACCAGGCAAGGGAAGCCGGATTCGGGAGCCGAACTTATTTCTCAGCCTTCTTGGAGCTCTTTTTGGCAGCGGCCTTCTTGGGGGCAGCGGCTTTCTTGGCGGGAGCTTTCTTGGGAGCCGCCTCGGGAGCGATGCCTGCAGCTGCGAGTTTTGCCTCTGCATCGGCCAACTGTGCCTGGAGTTTCTCAATCTCCTTGCCCTGGTTGTCGATTTGCTTGACAAGCGGGTTAAGCTCTTCGGTCTCGATGTCCTCGGGGAACTCCTGTTTGAGACGAATCTGGATGTCGGAAACCACGTTCATGTAGTTGGAGAAGGCATCGAACGACGACTCGTATGGCGAGAAGGGATTGTAGGTGCCGTACTTGGTGGACATGAACTTGAAGTGGTCGGCCGAGAGGAGGTAGGAATAGTCCTGTTTGAGCACATCGTTCTTGGTGAGGTTGAGGCGTTCGGAGATGCTGTAGATGGCTCGGAGCGCTTCGTGCTGCAGTTCGTTGCCGCACCATGCGGATACATCCTTGTCGTAGCCGTCCCAAGAGATGGGGTGTCCCACCGAAGCGGTATCGACGGAAGGAATGTTTTCGAACACTTCCTGAGGCATCGAGAAGGAGATGCCTTTCTCCTCGGCGAAGCGGGGGAGAGCCTTGAAGAATTCGAAGATGCCGGTGGAAGCGGGATGGATGCCGCCGACAACATCGAAGTTCATGGCGATGGTATATACCTTCTCCTCGGCAGGGCTCTGCTCAATCCACGACATATAGGTCTGAGCATCGAGACCGCCCTGGAAATTGAGCGCGATGTCCTCGGAGAGCTTCTGGTTGCGGAACAGGAGACCTACGCTGTGTTTGGCTGTGGTGTTGTAAACATAGTTGGCCGACTTCCAGCCGAGAACGTGCTTGGCACCCTCGGTGATGATTCCCTTGAAGCCCATAGCAGCCACTTCGGCGCCGATTTCGTCGTTGTAGATAAAGCCGGTGTTGACGAACGTCTTGGGACGGAACTTGAAGGTCTCGTAAATCTTCTTGCTCTGGGCTTTGCACTCGCGCTGGAACTCCTCGGGATCCTGAAGAGCCGAGAGGGAGTGGGCGTAGGGCTCGCAGAGCAATTCGCAGCACTTGGTGGCCACGAGGTCGCGTACGCAGTCGAGGAATTCGGGACAGTAGGTCTCGAACTGATCCATAGCCACACCCGAGATGGAGAGAGCCACCTTGAACTTCTTGTCGGAGGCATTAATCATCTCGAGCAGCATCTTGGCTGCGGGGATGTAGCTCTGATAGGCATTGCGCTTGAGGATTTCCTCGTTGGCGTAGTCATCGAAGTAGTAGTGGTCTGCACCGATGTCGTAGAAACGATATTTTTTGAGACGGTAGGGTTGATGAATCTCAAAAAGCAAACAAATGGTTTTCATAATCGATATCTTGTTTTTATATTAATAGACAGGTAGATAGTCCGGACGGTCAGCTCCAGCCGAGCACTCTCTTGTAGGCATCGACAACGCGCTGACCCACCTTCTCCCATGTGATTTCGGCCACCTCTTTGCGGCCTTCCTCCTGGAGGTAACGGTGGAGTTCGGGATAGGTGATGAGGCTGTACATGGCGTCGGCCATAGCATCGATGTCCCAGAAGTCGCACTTGATGCAGTTGCTGAGTATTTCGCCGCATCCCGACTGCTTGGAGATGATGGCGGGACAGCCGCATTCCATGGCTTCGAGGGGCGAGATGCCGAAAGGCTCGGAGACGGAGGGCATCACATAGACGTCGCTCGCCTTGAACATTTCATAGACCTGCTTGCCGCGCAGGAAGCCGGTGAAATGGAAGCGGTCGGCCAGTCCCTTTTGGGCCACGAGCCGTATCATAGGCTCCATGAGGTCGCCCGAACCGGCCATCACGACGCGGGCATTGGGCGCTTTCCAAAGGCAGCGTGCCGCAGCCTCGACGAAGAACTCGCAGCCCTTCTGAGCCGTGATACGTCCCAGGAAAGTGATGACTTTCTCGTCGGTGCCGCGTTTGACGGGAGCGTTGACGATATCGGGCGAGAGAGGATCGACGGCGTTGTGCATGGCGATAACCTTGCGGGGATCCTGGTGATACTTCTCGATGACGGTGCGGCGAGTGAGTTCCGAAACGCACATGATGAGGTCGGCATGGTTCATGCCGTCGCGTTCAATCATATAGGTCGGGTCATCGTCGTTGCAGTTGCCGCGTGTACGGTCGTACTCGGTGGCGTGCACGTGGATGCAGAGCGGCTTGCCGGACACCTGCTTGGCGTGGATGCCGGCAGGATAGGTGAGCCAGTCGTGAGCGTGGATAATGTCAAAACTCTCCTTGCGGGCAATCACACCGGCTACAATCGAGTAGTTGTTGATTTCCTCCAGGATGTTCTGCGGATAGCGTCCCGAGAATTCGATACAGCCCATGTCGTTGACGTACATGTTGCTGAAATCGGCATAGATATGGTTGCGCAGGTCGTAGTATTCCTGCGGGTCCATACAGTAGCCGAAGCGTTTCTGGACGTAATCCCAATCGACATCTCTCCAAACAACGGGTGTATTGGTAGCGCCTATGATGTGGAGAAAGTCTTTCTTCTCGTCTCCTTGTGGCTTGGGAATCACGAAAGTGACTTCACAGCCTGCATTGACAACACCGCGTGCGATGCCGTAGGATGCGGGCCCGAGACCTCCGAGGATATGAGGAGGCCATTCCCAGCCAAACATTAATGCTTTCATACTATTATATATATAATAATGTGTTATTGTTGTTGTTGCTGTTGTTGCTGCTCGGGTGTCAGTTCAGTGTTGACAAAGTCCTCGGCGGTGCGAAGGTCGGGCTCGGGCACATACTTTTCGACCACGTCGATGGCGCGAAGCACCTCGGCCTGGTTGATGGAGAGCATCATGGCACCGTGTCCGCGGAAGGGCGGGTTGCCGTCATAGACCTCGGAGAGGGTTCCGATGCAGTGGCGCGACATTTCCTCCTCGTAGCTCTGGAGACGGCGCTTGATGAACGCAATGCCCGAACGGGTGAATACCTTGAGGTAGGCTTCGGTGTAGGCGCCGAGGAGCCATGGCCACACGGCACCGTTGTGGTAGGCGTAGTTGCGTTCGGTGGCATTGCCCCAGTAGTTGGGACGATAGCGTCCGGCATTGGGCGTGAGGGAACGGATTCCCTTTGGGGTCAGGAGTTCCTTGGTCACCATGTCGAGGGCTGCTTTGCGCTGAGGCTTCGAGAGCGGTGTGTATTGGAGCGAGAGGGCGAAAATCTGGTTGGGACGCACGTCGGGGTCGGAATAGCCTTCTGTCACATAGTCGTAGAGATATCCGCCCTGAGCGGTGAACGTCTTGGCGAAGGAGCCTTCGTACAACTCGCAGAGACGCTGCAGATGATGTTTCTCGACCTCGCGGTCTTCGTCGTCCTTGAACATCAGCGCGGGCTGCTCGTCCATGAGCTGGAGCGTAAACTTGAGGGCATTGTACCAAAGGGCGTTGAATTCCACGATGTATCCGGTGCGGGGCGTGACGGAACGGCCTGCTTCGGTGGCGTTCATCCATGTGATGGCAGCGTCTTCGCCATCGGCATAGAGGAGTCCGTTTTCCTGTACGGAGAGCAGGGGAGAATGGTCGTCGATGATGTAGGTGAGAATGTCGCGCAGCAGAGCGCCGTATTTGGCGGCAGCCTCTTCTGTCGAAACATAGTGGGCATACTGCTGGATGGCCCATGTGGCCCACAAGGGGATGTCGGGGTCGGAAAGTTCCTGAATGACCTTGTCCTCGTAGTCGGGGTCTTCCATCTGATGGCGGAGGGCATCGGCGGCGGTGGCCATCACCTTTTCGAATTCGGCCTTGTCGCCGATGACGAGAGTCGAACCTGGCAGTGCGATAAATGTGTCGCGAGCGCGTACCCTGAACCAGGGATAGCCTGCGATGATGTAGTCCTTGCCCTTGCGCTCGATGATGGAGCTTTGGGCAGAAATCTTGAGGCAGTTGAAGAACGAAGTGCGTGCCACGCGCAGTTTCAGCTCGCGGGTGAAGAGGTTCTTGAGTTGTTTGGGGTCGGCTTCTTTGATGCCGGCGGCAAAGACGATGCTCTCGCCTTTGCGTATCTTCATTTCGAAGTAGCCGGGCATGTAGAGGTCTTCCTTGTAGGCATATCCGCGCACCTGTTCACGGGGATATTCGACACCCATGTTCCAGTCGGGGGCAGAGAAGAACTCGGCCTCCTTGCTGACCTGCATGTAAAGGGTGGGATACCCCTTGTAGAGACACGCCGTCACACCGCCGGGCACTTCCTCGTAGGAGTAGTTGATGGCAGTGTTGCGGTTGGTAAGCGCGTTCACGTTGCGGAAAGCAAGCTGGGGACGCAGACGCAGCGTCGTCTCCGAATGGGCATCCACGAGCGTGTAGCGGATGAGGACACGAGGCATATCGTGCTGGAGGAAACTCTCCTTGGTGAGAATCACACCGCCCACACGATAGGTCTTTTTGGAAATCAACTCACAGTCGAATTCACGGATGTACTTGTGTCCACGAGGCGCAAAGGTGTCCCCTTGATACTTGTGGATACCCAAGTTGAATTCGGCACCGTGCTGAATGACGGTCTCGTCGAGCGTCGAGAGGAGGACATGGTTGTCGTTGTCGAGCTCGGGGATGGGTGTCACCAGCAGTCCATGATACTTTCTTGTGTTACAATCCGTGATGCTTGTGCAAGAATACGCACCGCTACGGTTCGTGCGGAGGTACTCTATATCCAAGCTTTGCTCCAGATTGGTAAGCAAGGTTTTGTCAAATTTGAGATAACTCATGTTCTATTACAATTAGTTAGATGTGCAAAAGTACGCATTTATTTTCACATAAGCAACTTTTTAATGCGAAAATTTCTAAAAATCGTTCATTTTAGTGTCATTTGACAAAAATTTGGCAAAAAAAGGGCTCAAAAAAGTGATTTTTTTGCAAAAGTAGTCGTTAATTTAAAAGGAATTTGTATCTTTGCACACAATTTGAAAATTGTGCAATGCAGAATGGCAAACACTCGTGCTGAACTCATAGAGGTGGCCCGCAAACTTTTCGTAAGTCAGGGTTTCGATGCGACGACGATGTACGAAATCGCGGAACGCTCCGGGAAGGGGCGCCGCACGCTTTACACCTATTTCCGTTCGAAGACCGAAATCTTCTTGGCGGTGATCGATACGGAGGTGAGCCGCCTCATCGAACGCATCGAGGAAATTCTGCCGCGACAGATACCTGCCGACGAAAAACTCAAGCTCTACATCGTCAACCGTCTCGACCAAGTGAAGGAATCCGTTGTCAGGAACGGTACGCTCAGAGCCGAGTTCTTCCGCAACGTGATTCAGTTGGAGCACGCCCGTCGCCGACTTGACAGCCGGGAGTTGGCCATTCTTCGGAGCATACTTCAGGAGGGCATTGAGCAGGGTATTTTCGATATCGACAATGCATCGGTAGTGGCCGTCACCATCCATTATTCGCTCCGCGGTCTGGACATTCCCAACATCCGCGGACAGTTCACGAATCTGGGCGTTTCCACGTCGCGCCTGCGTGAAAGCATCTTCAAGATGATATTCCAAGGTATTGTGCGCAAGCAACGATATGTCAATGACTTAATCCTAAATAACTAAACGAATGAAACTTCTCGAAGGAAAAGTCGCCCTGATTACGGGCGCAGCACGCGGCATTGGCAAAGCCATTGCCCTCAAGTTCGCTGCCGAAGGTGCAGCTATCGCATTCACCGACCTCGTGATTGACGAGAACGGACAGGCGACGCAGAATGAAATTGCAGCTCTGGGTGTTCAGGCCAAGGGTTATGCCTCCAATGCGGCAGATTTTGCCGACACCGAACGTGTGGTTGCCGAGGTGAAGAACGACTTCGGACACATTGATATCCTCATCAACAATGCCGGCATCACCAAGGACGGTCTGATGCTCCGCATGACGGAGGCACAGTGGGATGCTGTCATCAACGTGAATCTCAAGTCGGCGTTCAATTTCATCCATGCCTGTCTCCCCATCATGTTGCGTCAGCGAGACGGCCGTATCATCAACATGGCTTCGGTGGTAGGTGTTCACGGTAACGCCGGTCAGGCCAACTACGCCTCTTCGAAGGCCGGTCTCATCGCCCTCGCCAAGAGTGTGGCTCAGGAGATGGGTCCCAAGGGAATCCGTGCCAATGCCATCGCTCCCGGTTTCATCGAGACGGCCATGACGGCCCAGCTCCCCGAGGAGGTACGTGCCGAGTGGATGACCAAGATTCCCGCCCGTCGCGGCGGCAAGCCCGAGGATATTGCCGATGTGGCTGTATTCCTGGCCTCCGACCTCTCCAGCTATGTCACCGGACAGGTCATCCAGGTGGACGGCGGCATGAACATGTAATGGAAATCCTATACGAAGACAATCACATCGTGGCAGTTTCGAAAAACTGCCACGAAATCGTTCAGGGGGACAAGACCGGCGACGAACCGCTCTCGGAGACGCTCAAGCGTCACATCAAGGAGCGTGACGCCAAGCCCGGGAATGTCTTCTTGGGTGTCACACACCGCTTGGACCGCCCCACGACCGGCATTGTTCTCTTTGCCAAGACATCCAAAGCGCTGGAACGCCTGAACCGCATGTTTGCCAACGGAGAGGTCCACAAGACGTACTGGGCCATTGTGCCCAATGTCCGGGCACAAAACAAAGAACTCCCGCAGGAGCAGGAGCTCAAACACTGGTTGGTGCGCCGAGAGGCCCAAAACCGGTCGTTTGCCTTTGATGCACCCCGTCCGGATGCCAAGGAGGCCCGTTTGCGCTATCAAGTGCTGGCGGCAACGGAAAGATACGCCCTTCTGGAGGTGCAACTGTTCACGGGACGGCATCATCAGATTCGCTGTCAGCTTGCCCACATCGGTTTGCCCATCAAGGGGGATCTCAAGTACGGGGCTCCTCGCAGCAATCCCGACGGCGGCATTTCCCTCCATGCGCGCCGTGTGAATTTTGTGCACCCTGTTTCGCACGAGGAAATCACCATAGAGGCTCCTGTGCCCGACGACAATCTCTGGCAGGCGCTGACTGCGGCAATCCGGGATGAGGGTTAGTCGGGTGTGCTCAATGGGCGATACCGCCCTGTCCCCACATCAGTTTGGCCCGGAGCGTGTCGAAGAAGGTGTGTCCTTTGCGACGCACAACGCGGGTGCGGAACGGAGCCCTCGTCAGAATCAGTTCCGACCCGGTGGTGAGCGGGACAGCCACCCCATCGAGAGCCACAAGATAAAGTCCGTTGCGAGAATCCACCGAGAGATGCAGCACCGCAGAGTCTTTGATGACCAGCGGACGGGTGGTGAGCGAATGGGGGGCGATGGCCACGATTTCGAAACAATTGGAATGAGGTTCCAGAATCGGGCCGCCTGCACTCATGGCGTAGGCCGTAGAGCCGGTGGGCGTGGCCACGCAGAGGCCGTCGGCATCGTAGGTATTGAGCACTTCGCCATCGACGCGCAGCGTCACCGACACCATTGAACTCTGGTCGCGTTTCAGGACGGCCACCTCGTTCAGGGCGAAGCGGTTGTAGGGTTCCGTGTAACCCGTGATTTCAGCTTGAATCAGAGCACGCTCTTCGACAGTATATTTCTTCTCGGCCAGAATGAGTGGCATGGCCGTTTCACTCTCTTCAAGCGAGATGTCGGTCAGGAAACCCAAGTGTCCGGCGTTGACACCCAGAATCGGAATCCCTTTGTCGCCGATGGCGGCAGCAGCCCGGAGGAAGGTTCCGTCGCCCCCCACGCTGATGGCCATTTCCGCCTCGTCCAACCGGTCGGACGCGAGGAGAGTAACGGAGGGTATGGCCTGCAGAATTTGCCCGATTTTGCGGGAAGCTTCGGGATTGGCAGCTCCAAAAATGGCAATTTTCATTCGCTTTATATTTTTTTTAAGAAAATAATGACGACAATGTCGCATAAATTCCTTATCTTTGCACCGAATTTTTCCGGACGCATCTTTGGAATTCAGGTTGCAAAGGTGAGAATTATTTTGGAAATATCCAAGTTTTTCAGCATAAAACTTCGCTGGTCGGGTTCAAATTTACAGGTTTTACAATAAATTACAATTCAAATATGGCATCTTTATTGACTTCTTTGTTCCTTCAGATTACCATGCCGCAGGCATCGGACAGCGTTTCCGGAGCGGCTGTGCCCACCGTTGCTCCCGAGGAATCGGGTCTGTCCCTGTGGGAGATGACGCTGAACGGCGGGTGGATTATGATACCCATTGCCCTACTTTCGGTCATCGCCGTCTATATCTTCGTCGAACGTTTCATCGCCCTGCGCAAGGCGCAGAAAGATGCGCCGTACTTCATGGACCGTATTCGCGAATACCTGGAGGACGGAAAACGGGATGCAGCCATCAAGGTCTGCCGGCAGACCCGCGCACCATACGCCGCGATGATTGAGAAAGGAATCATGCGCATCGGCCATCCGGCTTCGGAGGTGCAGGCTGCCATAGAGAATGTAGGCAACGTACAGGTGGCCCAGATGGAGAAAGGTTTCACCATGTTGGCCACAGTGGCTTCGGGAGCGCCCATGATAGGCTTCCTCGGCACGGTCACCGGTATGATTCAGGCATTCTACGACATGGCCAATGCCGGCAGCAACGTCGATATCACGCTCATCTCCGGCGGTATCTACCAAGCTCTCGTGACCACAGTGGCCGGCCTTGTGGTGGGTATTATCGCCCTGTTTGCCTACAACTATCTCAATTCACTTCTCGACCGTGTGGTCAACGAGATGGAGTCCAAGACGCTCGAGTTCATGGACCTCGTCGAAACAAACGAAAAAATCCGATAAGGTATGGCTCTCAAACGAAGAAACAAAGTGTCGGCAGCATTCTCGATGTCATCCATGACGGATGTCATCTTCTTGCTGTTGATTTTCTTCATGGTCACTTCCACCGTAGTGTTCCCCAACGCCATCAAGGTTCTTTTGCCCCAAAGTCAGAAGCAGACCTCGGCCACACCGCTGGCTCGCGTGACGATAGATGCCGAGCTCCACTATTTTGTGGCTTTCGGCAATGAACGCGAAAGTTCTGTCGTGTTTGAAGAAATCACGCCCTGGTTGCAAAGCGTGGCCGAGCAGGCACCCGAAATGTATGTGGCCCTCTATGCCGACGAAAGCGTGCCTTACAAAGAAGTGGTGCGGGTGTTGGACATTGCCACAAGAAACAATTTCCGCATGGTCTTGGCTACAAGGCCTTCGGCAGACTGAAATCTCAGAGTGACTCATGAACGACTCCAAGCGCGATAGCATCGTCAGCATCATCGTCACCGTTGCCATTCATGCAGCGGTTGTCGGCTTTTTGCTGTGGTACACCCTCGACCTTCCTCCGCAGGAAGAGGAGAGCGGTGTCCTGCTCATTCGTGTCGAAGGAACGGGCTCGGGCGAAGGCGATGCAGTCACCGACCCCGAGGCGCCTGAGGAACCGGTAGCCGCACCGGCACCTGTTCCTGCGGCTCCGGCTCCGAGTCCGCAGCAGCCGTCACCGGAACCTCCAGCCATCACGCAGAATACCGAACCTGCTCCCTCGTTGCCTTCTGCCGAACAGAAAGCCCGCGAAGAAGTTGCCCTGAAAGCCAACGCCGAGGCTCAGGCTCGTGCCGAAGCCGAGCGCAAAGCCCGGGAAGAAGCAGAACGAAAAGCCCGCGAGGAAGCCGAACGCAAACGCAAAGAGGCCGAACAGATTGCCTCCCAGGTGGGCGGTCTCTTCGGACAGGGAACCGGCGGTGCCGGCGGAGAAAGTCCCGAGGGCTCGGCTCACGGCAACAGCGACACAGGAGCCACCAAGGGAACGCCCGGGTGGGGTACGGTAGATTTGGGAGGCCGGGGTCTGAGCGGCTCCCTTCCCAAACCGGTCTTCAATGTCAATGCATCGGGTGTCGTGGTGGTGAGAATCACGGTCAATGCCATGGGCAATGTGATGCAGGCTACGGTACAGCCCAAGGGTACGACGACATCGGACAAAGCCCTGCGCGATGCTGCCTGTGATGCCGCCCGTCGTACCAAGTTTGTGCGCAAGGACGGTTCTCCAACGATGACCGGCACCATCACCTATCGTTTCGACAGCAACAATTAATGAATGAGACGGACCCCGTAAATCAGTCCGTATTTGCCTTTCAGCTTTTCCAGATTATCCTGCCGGATCTCGACCGAGAGACGGCAGGTTTCTTGTTGGAAGTCCTGGGACACAATTTCGGCACCCCCGTCTTTGGCCACACGCATGACATCGCCCATCAGTTGGTAGGGAAATTCGACGGAGAGACGTGCGGTGACGATACGTTCTTCAATCTCTGCAGCGTTGAGCGCTTCGGCGGCGGCAGTGCGATAGGCTACAATGAGTCCCGATGTGCCCAACTTGACACCTCCGAAATAGCGCACGACGCATACAACGACATTGGTGAGTTCGGCCGAGTTGATTTGTCCGAGGATGGGCTTGCCCGCTGTGCCCGACGGTTCGCCGTCGTCATTGGAACGGAATACCGAACGGTCCGAGCCTATCATATAAGCCCAGCAACAATGGCGGGCATCGAAGTACTCCTTTTTATATTTGGCGACCACAGCCATCGCTTCGTCCACCGTCTGCACAGGATGGGCAAAGGAGAGGAATTTTGACATCTTCTCCTTGTAGAGCCCTTCCGAGGGTTTCCGGATGGTGCGATAGGTGTCGGCCATCGAGTGATAAGTTTAGGGGGGGGGACAACAGAGGTCAGTCGTCGTCTCCTGCGTCCTTGGAGCCGGGTTCTATCCACTGGCCCTGAATCTCACCCACGCGTTTGAGTTGGATGGTGCAGACGAGAGGACGGTGGTCGGGATCGGTGGAAACCCAGATTTGGACCGGCGTCTGGTCTGAATCTTTGCTCTTGAACGTGAGGTTGAGAGCATAGGCCGGATAGTTTTTTCCGTTACGAAGTTTGCACGTGGTCTTTCCCTGAAATTCCACCGACATATAGTCTGCCTTGTGAAGACCCGAGAAGACGGGCAGTTTCACTTCCTGTCCTTTGGTCATCTTGCTGAAATCGAGCTGACGTATTTTGTAGAAGACAGAGAGCATATCGTAGCCGACGTTCGGAACAGAGTGATTCACTTCATCGTAAGACATGTCTTTCCCTTTTTTGGAACGCCATCGGGTGACATGTACCCGGGTGGAATCGACATGGTTGGCCGTACGGGAGGCGCCGACAGCATAGATATGGGTATATCGGTTGATTTCTTCGGCCACGTATTTTCCCTCGTGCGTGCCTTTGCGATACTGAATCGGCACGACATTGGGTTCATACCAGCACTCGAGGGTGTCTCTCACCCTCATGATGAACTCGATGATGGAGAGCGACTTTCCGGCGAGTTTGCCGTGATAGCGTTTTTCGCCGTTGTTCATCGTCTGTTCTTCGAGCGAGAAGATGCCGTAGCCGGCTTTCTTCCAAAGAATGCCCCAATGGTAGTAAACATTGTATTCGAGCGCTTCGATTTGTTTGTTCGATTTTTCTTTTTCGAGGGCCATGGCAGGCATTGCCATGAGGACGAGGACGAGGGATAGGATAAGTTTCTTCATCATTTCGGAATCTGTTAGTATCTGATGTTTGAATGTTTGTCCCGGGGGGTCAGTTGCCGACGCTGTGGAGCGCCGAGTTAGACCCCGAGGTTGTTGTGCCGCTGTTGGTCTGTGGCGGAGTGATGCCCATTCGGGCGTAGTACTCTGCATTCTTGGACTTCTTTTCCTGTTTCTCCTTGGGCTTGTTCTGTGTCACCTTGAGGGGCTTCTGCTTGTAGAGAGGCAACTCATTGACATCCCAGTTCTGACTGATGCTCCAATTGGCACGCAGGCTGAGTTCTCCGTTGAAATAATAGACCGGCTCGGGCTGAAGGCGCGGCATGAGCGTTCCGTGGTCCCACTCTCCGTTACCGTTGAGGTCCACGAACATACGGGCATAGTATGTGCCCGGCAAAACGTTGACAAATTTGGCCTGTCCGCCTTTGACCTCGGTACGCTGCACCACTTTGTCCTTGTCGTTGAGGAGGCAGACGAACGCTTTGCCGGTGACACCCGTGACCTGAAAGAGGAGGTGGGCGTATTCCTCGGGTTTGTGTTCTGTGAAATTGAGCTCGGTGCGCTTGACAGGATTTCCGTAGATGTCGTGCATGCAGGCAGAATCGACGGTCAGCCGGTATTTCTCGCCGGGCGAGAAGTAAGGCACGGCGTAAAGATGATAGAGGCGCAGTCTCACGGAGTCTTTTTCCCACCGGAATTTCATTTCTGTCCAAACGGAGTCGTTGACCTGTCGGGCGAGATGCAGTCCCGAGATGTCGGAGTCGGCAAGGGGAGCGGACACTTCGAAATGCGGCTTCTGTCCTATATTTAAAGTGGTGGAGCCGTTTTGCTTGATGGTCATGAAAGTAATGGGCGGTATCGTATCTTTCGGAGCCTCCTTGTCGGGCTCACGGTCTTTGCCCTTCTTTTTGTCTTTTTTCTTGTTGGCTTTGTCCTTCTTCTTGTTGTCCTTGCTGTCGGAGGTGACCTTGGGCACAGGACGCACGAAACGGAGGGTGTCGGTGCGCGGCACATCCATGCCTGCGGTGTCGGTCATCATGTAGGTGAGGCCCAGCATGAGCGTGTCGCGGTTGACCCAAGCGGTGTCTGTAATCCAGAAGGAGAGGGTGTCTTTGGTCGGATTGGCTTCGGCCAGAAGGCGGGCATTGGCATCGAGGGTGCTGTCGGCAGGATAGCTCCACACGGGCAATTCTTCCATCGGGGTGGCAAAGCGGAGGTTGATATGGCATGAGTCGGGCCGGGAATTGTCTTCGAGGTAGCGGTTGTATTTCCCCTCGTTGAAGAGGAGCATCGTAACGTTCTCGGGCTCATAGACCACTTTGTCGCGCAGCAGGACGGTGTCAACTTCGGTCGAATCGCGGTCGGCCCATACAGTGTCTCTCTCAATGGCACCGTGCATCGCAGGCACAACGAGGGAGTCGCAGAAGGCAATGTCCTCGGTGCGCAAATCATAGAGGTAATTGTTGTTGCCGTCCACGATGGCGTAGAGCCGGTAACTGCCCGGAGCAATGCCTTCGATGGAATAGCATCCGTAGGCATCGGTCTTTCCGGCACGCTGGAACGATTCAAGGACAAAGATGCTGTCGGCCAGTGCCGTATCGGGATAAATACCCACGTAAGCTCCTGTGACAGGCTCCAGATCCTCGGCGTTGAGGAGGTATCCCGAGATGCGGAGCGAATCTATATGGTCTCCTGTAGAGAAGGTGAACGACGTGTGTTCGAGCACATTGCCCTCGTTATTGTCCTGGACGGCGTCGCCCAGCGATATGGAGTAAGTCGTGTTGGGTCGCAGGGTATCCTGCAACTCGATGGTCACGGTCTTGGCATTGGACAGCACGGTGGGAGACTTCTTCTGCGGCGGCGACACGGTCATCTTGTCAAGTGCATTGTCGAGTTTGATGTTCTCGTTGAACTTGAGGGTGAACTTCTTCTTGGAGACGTTGGTTTCTCCGTCGGCCGGGTCGGACGACACAAAGACGGGTGGGGTCTCGTCGTAGAGTCCGCCGCCGGGTGTGCCGATACTTGCGCATCCCGCCAGAAGACCTGTCAACAAAACAGCAGTCTTCGCTCCCAAAACGGAGCACTTTTGGCTCAATATTTGTCGAAACATGGTGCGAAGATAAGCAAAAAGTGTCAAAAACAACAAAAAATGACCCCTAAAAAAATAAAAATAGGAGAAAAATGCCGTAGTTTCGGAAATTTTTGCTATCTTTGCGGCGCGATTTTGTGGACTTTGGGTTCTTTTCCGGTCCGAAAGTCGGGAATAAATCACGAAACGAACAAAATAAACAATAAAAATAGTTTTTACAAACAACAATGCAAAACAAAGGATTTGTAACGGTGTTCGCCGTCCTCCTCGCTTTGGTGTGTGCTTTCTACATCTCATTCACCTTCAAGGTGCGTGACGTAGAGAACGATGCAGCACAGTATGAGGCACTCACGGGTACACCCGCTAAGTACTACCTTGACAGCATGTCAACCGAGAAGGTATGGTTCGGCTACACCTTCAAGGAAGCTCAGGAGATGCAGATTGGCCTCGGCCTTGACCTCAAGGGTGGTATGAATGTTATTCTCGAGATTTCAGTAGCCGATGTGTTGAAGAGCCTTGCCGCAGAGAATGCCCAGAACCCCACATTTGTGGCCGCTTTGGAGCAGACACAGAACAGCGGTGCCGTAGTGAGCGGCAGCGACTTTATGGACGCTTTCGCCCAGAACTTCCGCAAAATCGACCCCACTGCGAAGTTGGCTGATGTCTTCAGCACCTATCAGCTCAAGGACAAAATCAAAAAGGACATGAGCGACAGCGAAGTGCTCTCCATCATCAAGAAAGAGATGGACGACGCCCTCTCCAACTCGTTCAACGTTCTCCGCAACCGTATCGACCGTTTCGGTGTCGTTGCTCCCAATATCCAGCGCCTCCAGCAGGCCGGACGCATTCTCGTGGAGCTCCCCGGTGTGAAAGAGCCCGAGCGTGTGAAGAAACTTCTCCAGGGTTCGGCCAACCTCGAATTTTGGGAGACTTACGACATCAGCGAAATCATGTCGCCCCTCCAGCAGGCCAACGCTGTGATTGCAGCCCAGCAGGGCAAGACCACAGAGGCAGCCGCCGAAGAAACTCCCGCTGAGGAGGCTTCGTCCGAGGCCGCTCCTGCAGAAGCCGCTCCCGCTGCAGAGACCGACGGTGCCGATGCCATTCTCGCCGATGCTGCCGGACAGGACTCCGCGGCACTCATCGCCCAGCAGCGTGAGGAGTTAGAGAAGCAATATCCCCTCTTCTCGAAACTTCAGGTTTACGGTCAGGGCGCAGGCCCCATCGTAGGTGCCGCACAGGCCAGCGATACAGCTGCCATCAACGCCATGTTGGCCATGAAGCAGGTGAAGGACCTCTTCCCCCGCAAGCTGAAGTTCGCCTGGGGTGTCAAGTCCGTGGACGAACGCGGCATCTGGTATCAGCTGTATGCCCTCAAGGCCCACGACAACTCCGGTCATCCTTCTCTTCCCGATGCAGCCAAGGGCGGCGACATCGTGATGGATGCCAAAGCCGACTTCCAGCAGCTCACCAACGAGTTTGAGGTTACCATGGCCATGACACCCGAGGCCGGCAAGACCTGGGCAAAACTGACGGGTGACAACATCGGCAAGTGCATCGCCATTGTGCTCGACGACGCTGTTTACAGTGCGCCCCGCGTCAACGGCCAGATTTCGGGCGGACGTTCGTCCATCACGGGCAACTTCGATTCCGACGAGGCCAACGACTTGGCCAACGTTCTCAAGAGCGGTAAGATGGCCGCCAAGGTCAACATCGTTTCCGAAGACGTTATCGGTCCTTCGCTCGGTCAGGAAGCCATCGAGGCATCTGTGATTTCGTTCGTCATTGCCATTGTGCTCCTCTTCCTTTATATGATGGCCTTCTATGGCTGGAAGGAAGGTTTGGTAGCCGACTGCTGCCTCTTGATTAACACGTTCTTCACTCTCGGCATTCTGTCGTCGTTCCATGTCGTGCTTACCCTTTCCGGTATTGCAGGTTTGGTACTTTCGCTCGGTATTGCCGTCGATGCCAACGTGCTTATCTACGAACGCGCCAAGGAAGAACTCCGTGCAGGCAAGGCTTTGCGTACGGCTGTCACGTCGGCATACGACAACGCCTTCTCGGCCATCTTCGATGCCAACTTGACCTCTTTGCTCACCGGTATCGTACTTTACATCTTCGGTACAGGTCCCATCCAGGGCTTCGCCTTCACGTTCATGGTAGGTTTGATTACCTCCTTTATCTCAGCTGTCTTCTTGAGCCGTATCTTCCTTGAGACTGCACTCAGCAAGGGTTGGATTAAGAATCTCACCTTCCAGGGCATTGCTGCCGGCCTCATCCGCAAGACCAATATCGATTGGGTTGCCAAGGGCAAGACGGGTCGCTATGTTTACGCTGTTGTCGGTGTGATTGCCATCGTCCTTCTCTTCTATCCCGGCATGCGTCAGGGCATCGACTTCACAGGCGGTCGCAACTATGTTGTTTCGTTCAACGATGTAGCCTCTGTCGATATCCAGAAACTCGACGCTCAGCTCGAGCAGAAGTTCGCAGGTCAGGATGTGACCGTCAACGTCATCCAGATTACCGATGCCAACCGTGTACGTATCTCCACCAACTACGCTCTCAATGCGCAGGACGATGCCGAGGCCAACCTCGAATTCAAGAATGCCATCTACGAGGCCGGCAAAGAACTCGGCTATGTAAATGTCGGCTTCGATGAATTCAACAACGAGGATTACATTCCATCAACCCAGAAGGTAGGTCCTTCGGTGGCTGAAGACATCACCATCGGCGCCATTTGGGCCATCATCGTTTCGCTCATTGTCATTGCCCTCTATATCCTCTTGCGTTTCCGCGCATGGGCTTTCTCGGCAGGTGCCATTGTAGGTCTGACAGCCAACGTGCTCGTCATTCTCGGTCTCTATGCCATTCTTTGGGTAGTGATGCCCTTCTCGATGGAAATCGACCAAGCCTTCATTGCAGCCATCCTGACGGTGATAGGTTACTCCATCAACGATATCGTGGTTGTCTTCGACCGCATTCGTGAGGTGCGCGGCCTCTATCCCGACAAGAAGCTTTATGATGTGGTGAACGATGCCCTCAACGCCACCTTCGTACGTACGTTGAACACGTCCATTACGACCCTCCTCGTACTGCTGATTATCTTCTTCTTCGGCGGTGCCAGCATCCAGAGCTTCATCTTCGCCATGCTGCTTGGCATCATCATCGACCCCGTTACTACACTCTTCCTCGCCGTACCTGTCGCCTATGGCCTCATGACCGGCAAGGAGAAAAAAGCCCTCAAGGCATAATACTCCTTATTAATATATATAATCGTCTTTCCTCCATTCTGAGGGAAAGACGATTATATAGTTGCTATGAATCCGTTAAAATTTATTCCTATATTGAAATCCGTCCTTTGGGGAGGCAATAAGATTACCGCACTCAAAGGAATGGGTGAAATGGATGCCAAGATAGGGGAGAGTTGGGAAATCAGCGATGTTCCGGGACACGAGACGCTGGTGGCCGACGGTCTTTACATGAACCGGACGCTCACCCAACTGCTTTCCACCCACGGCGCGCAAATTATGGGCAATGATTGGGTGAAACGCATGGAAGAGATTCCTGCCGGCGATCCCCGCCGACGTTTCCCGTTGCTCATCAAGATTATCGATGCAGCGCGGGACCTCTCCGTCCAAGTGCATCCCAATGATGAACTTGCCTGGGAACGTCACCACTCCCTCGGAAAGACTGAGATGTGGTATGCGATGCCCGACTGTGACACCAATGCCCATCTGCGTATAGGCTGGAAGACATTGGTTACGCCCGACGGCTATCGCAAGCTCCTCGACGACCACACCATCGCCGATGCCCTTCGCGACATCAAATGTCGTCCGGGCGATATGTTCTACCTCCCTGCCGGACGCATCCATGCCATTTGCAAGGGTACGATGGTGGCCGAAATTCAGGAGACCTCCGACATCACCTATCGTATCTATGACTACGACCGGCGTGATGCCAACGGGCAACTTCGTCCCCTCCACACCGAGGAGAGCGTTGATGCCATCAATTATGCCGATGTCCAAGCCGACTATCATACCTATTACGACAAAGAGCCCAACCGCCGGAATGTGGCTGTTGAGAGTCCTTATTTCACCACATCGGTGATTCAGCTCAATGCTGCGCTCAATCTGTCGTATGCCGATGTTGACAGTTTCGTTATCCTCATCTGCACCGAGGGCCGTGTGAACCTCACCACCATCGATGCCGAAGACGGCGATGACATCAACACCCTACGTGCCGGCGAGACCATTCTCTTGCCCGCCACCATCCAGACACTGCAGTTGCAGCCCATCGGCACGGCAACGCTGTTGGAAGTGCGGGGATAAGGTTGTCCCGCACTATCCACCCCAGTTGCCTTTGAGCCTCAGGCGGACGTTGTGGAGCCGGCTCTTCACAGTGCCTTCGGGCACATGCAGTCGCTCTGCAATTTCCTTGCCGCTGTAGCCGTCGAGATAGAGCAGGAAGGTTTCCTGTTGCTCGGCGGGCATGGCGTGGATGGCGTTGAGCAAATCCTGCGAGAGCAGTTGGTTCTCGGGAGTGACGGGGTCTTCGGTCTCGAGGTCGGGCATGGCAGCGGTAGCTCCCAACACATCCCGCCGCATATCGTCCACAAAGATGTGCGACATCAGCGTATAGACCCAGCCTTTGAAATTCGACTCCTCCTTGTAACTCTTCCGTTCAGTCAGGATTTGGAGCATCGTTTCCTGTGCCAAATCCTTGGCATTGTCGGGCGAGGCGGGGTAGAATTTCCGGGCCATGGCCAGAATTTCGGCCTGCATGTTCACAAGCCGTTTCTCGAAGCCGTCGATGAGATAGTTTTCGGGCATGCTGTAGTTGAATTTTGGCAGCAAATATAAGAAAACTTTTTGAAAAACAGGTCATTAAAAGCCAAAATATTGCAATTTATGTGATATTTATGCACTTTTATGCTCCTGTCTCCGAAAAATAGCGTATCTTTGCGCGTTGAAAACAGGTACATGTCAATGAATAAGATACAAGTTTCAAGTCCCGACGGCAAGTTGGGAGTTTTGATAGTAGGATTGAGCGGAGCTGTCTCCACTACGTTTGTCATAGGCACATTGGCTGCCCGCAAAGGTTTGGCCAAACCCATTGGCTCCATCACCCAGATGTCACGTCTCCGGGTGGGCAAGGGTGCAGAAGCCCGCGAAGGGTTCATTCGAGATATGGTACCTCTCGCTTCGCTGAATCAACTCGTCTTCGGCGGTTGGGACATCTTCCCCGATTCGGTATGGGACGGTGCCATGCATGCTCGGGTGCTTGAGGAGAAGGATATCAATCTCGTAGCCGACGAGGCCCGGGAGATAAAACCCATGCAGGGCGTTTTCGACCCTTCGTTTATCCGTCGTCTCAACGGCACCTGGATCAAGGAGGGAGGTTCCAAGTGGGAGCTGATGCTGCGGCTCCGCCAGGATATCCGCGATTTCAAGGCTCGGAACGGCTGTGAGCGCGTGGTGGTCATCTGGGCCGCTTCCACCGAGTCTTATATCCCGCTCTCCGAGACCCATGCGAGCCTTGACAGTCTGGAGGCTGCCATGAAGGCCGACAGTCCCGAGGTGGCTCCTTCGATGTGCTACGCCTATGCCGCCATTTCCGAGGGCGCACCCTTCATTAACGGGGCTCCCGGTCTCACGGTCGATATGCCTGCGATGTTCGAATTGGCCGACCGCATGAATGTGCCCATTTGCGGCAAGGATTACAAGACCGGACAGACGATGATGAAGACGGTCCTGGCTCCCGCTTTCCATACCCGTATGCTCGGTCTCCGAGGTTGGTTCTCGACCAATATCCTCGGCAACCGCGACGGAGAGGTGCTCGATGACCCGGGGTCTTTCAAGACCAAGGAGGTCTCCAAACTTTCCGTCATCGACTCCATCCTCGAGCCGGAGAAATATCCCGATCTCTACGGCGACATCTACCACAAGGTGCGCATCAATTACTATCCTCCCCGCAACGACAACAAGGAGGGTTGGGACAATATCGACATCTTCGGGTGGATGGGCTATCCCATGCAAATCAAGGTGGATTTCCTCTGCCGCGATTCCATTCTAGCTGCCCCGCTTCTGCTCGACCTCGTCCTCTTGGCCGACCTCGCCAAGCGTTGCGGCATGAAGGGCATTCAGCGTTGGCTCTCTTTCTACTTCAAGAGCCCGATGCATGAACCCGGGGAAACGCCTGTCCACAGTCTCTTCGAACAGGATGCCATGCTGCGCAACCAACTCCGTCTCATCATCGGCGAAGAACCTTGCGATTATCTGCCTTGAAATGGCCGGTTTTCCCTCCATTTTGATGCCTCTGCGTTAAAAAATCCCTCCAAAGAGCCATTTTTCGTTAACAAATTCCTCTGAAATTTGGTTTTTTGAGCGGAAAACGCTATATTTGCAGCGCATTTTGTGCCCTTTTGGCTCGAATGCGCTGTGATTTTGGTTTTATAAACAATATGTTTCGAAAGATATATTACGTATTTGCAGCTCTCCTTCTGGCGGTAGTCGGTACCGCCTGCAGCGAGTACAACCGCATCCTCAAAAGTACCGATGTCGATGAGAAGTACGAGTATGCCAAGATGTACTACGAGAGCGGAAAATATATGAAGGCAGCCACCCTCCTGGGCGATGTCGTGCCCATCTATCGCGGCACCGAGAAGGCCGAGGAAGCGCTCTATCTCTACGCGATGAGCTACTACATGATGGAGGACTATGTTTCTTCCGGCGAGTATTTCGCCCGCTTCTGCAACAGTTATCCTTCCAGCGAGAGGACTGAGCGATGCCGTTTTCTCATGGCTGTCGGCGACTACAAGGACTCTCCCGACCCCCGCCTCGACCAGAGCACTACCCGTCGTGCCATCAAGGAGTTCGATTCCTTCCTCGAGGTTTATCCCCGTTCGCAGTATGCCGACAGTGCCACCGTGCTCCGCATGGAACTCAGCGACCGTCTTTGCTACAAGGAATACCTCTCGGCCAAACTCTATCTCAACCTGGGTTCCTACATGGGCAACAACTACGAGAGTGCTGTCATTACGGCCCGCAATGCCGTCAACGACTATCCCTACTCCAAGCATGTCGAGGACCTTTCCTACATCATTTTCAAGGCCCGCTACGAAGCAGCCGTCAACAGTATCGACGAGAAAAAAGCCGACCGCCTGCGCGAGGCTTATGACGAATATTTCACCTTCACCAACGATTTCCCGGCTTCCAAATATACCAAGGAAGTCAACTCCGACTTCAGCCACATCGAGAGGTTGATGAAGAAATATCAGGATTGATGTTCCGTCTCTTTTCACCGACAAAACAATTTTAATTTATACGTATGGATTATAAGAAAACCAATGCGCCCCTCAACACCGTGACGCGTGATGTCATTGCCCTCTGTGAGGACACCGGCAACATCTATGAAACCGTCGAGATTATTGCTCGTCGTGCCAATCAGATTTCCACCGAGATGAAGCACGACCTCGACAAGAAGCTCCAAGAGTTTTCCACCAACAACGATGCCCTCGAAGAGGTGACCGAGAACCGTGAGCAGATAGAGATTTCCCGCTACTATGAGAAACTCCCCAAGCCCACGCTCATTGCCACACAGGAGTATCATGACGGCAACGTCTATTGGCGCATGAATTCTGCCCAGAACGATACTCTCTCCAGCGGCAACAGCCGTCGTGACGAAATGACGTTCTAACCCCACAGCCGCCTCCTATGATACAGCGCATTCAGTCCTTGTATATGTTGGCGGGTGCGGTGGCCGTTCTGATGCTTTTTCTCTTTCCACTGGCATCCTACAGCGTGCCTGAGGCCACCTTCCAGTTCACGGCTTTCGGACTGACGAGCCTCACGCCCGAGGTGCCGTTCGATGAGATGGGTTGGGCCATTCTGTTGGCGCTTGTCGTCATGTTTGTCCTCCCGTTAGTCACCCTCTTCCTCTACCGCAAGTTGGAACTGCAGACCCGTCTGCTGATTTACACTGCCGTCCTTGACCTCCTCTTTTACGGTCTGTTCTTCTGGCAGTCGTCGCAGTACGAGGCGATGCTGAGCGGACTTTTCTCTCAGCCGGCAGAGGTCGGCTATCAGATGGTTCTCTTCGTGATGCCTGCGCTCAGTTTCTTCTGTATGGTTATGGCCGTCCGCTATGTGCGTCGCGACAAATGGTTGCTTGAGGCAGCCGACCGTCTTCGCCCCCTGCGTCGCCGTTAATTTATTTCCCTCTATATGAAACCCTCCTCTTTGTTTTCCCTTGGGGAACGTACCTACCGCGCCCTTACGGCCGACGAAATCTCCGCACTGGAGTCGCAAGGCTGTCAGGCTGAAGATTGGACTTCTGTTCAGGTGGATCCCGGATTCGAGACCTCCCGTCTCCGTCGCGTAACCTTCTCTGGCCGTGTGAGCCTGGGGAGGTTTCGTGCTTTATGTGAACTCTCTCCCCGTGTTCGCGTTCCCAGCGGCATCTCCGATGCTGTGCTTTCCAATGTCACTGTGGGCAACGACTGTTACATCTCCGGCATCCGGCGCGGCCTTTCCGACTATGTGGTAGCCGACGGAGCCGTACTTTCCGATGTGGGCGAGATTTCCATGTCGGGCGAGAGTTCTTTCTCTGTCGGTCTCGTCATCAGCGTACTTTCCGAGACGGGTGCCCGTCCGCTGCCTGTCTTCCCCGGCCTTTTCCCGCAGTTGGCATACGTGCTCACCTATTACAGCCACCGTTCCCCGCAGTTCGACAGTCAGACCGAGGCGATGGTCAAGGCCATTGCGGCACCCTACGTTTCTTCCGTCGGTTACATCGGCGAGGGAGCCCGTGTCACAGGCTGTAAGGAGGTTCGCAATGTCTATGTCTGTGCCGGAGCCCGTTTGCAGGATGCCGGTGTTGTGAGGGATTGTTATGTCGGTTCGCGTGCCCTCGTCGGAGCAGGAGTGTTTGCCTCCGAGTGTGTCATCGACCGCGATGCCGAGGTTTTCAACCAGGTGTCGGTGCTTCGTTCCTATGTGGGACCATACGCCATTCTCGAACACGGTCTGTTGGCCCAGGAGAGTGCTTTCTTCCAGGGTTCGCATTTCGCCGCCGGCGAGACGTGTTCCCTGTTGGCAGGCCCATTCTCGGTGTCCCACCACAAAGCCACGCTCATGATAGCCACCCAGACCTCGTTCTTCAATGCCGGTTCGGGCAGCAACCAGAGCAACCACAGCTATAAACTCGGCCCCAACAAATACGGTATGCTGGAACGCGGAGCCAAGTGCGGTTCTTCGTCCTATCTCTTCTGGCCCGCCCGCATCGGTGCTTTCTCCACCGTTCTGGGTCACCACATGTCGCACTTCGACCTCAGTCTCCTGCCCTTCTCCTACATCATCGACGGACAGGGCAAGACCATCGTTGTTCCCGGCTTGGCCCTTCGCAGTATCGGCACCGTGCGCGATGAAGCCAAGTGGAAGAAACGTTCTGCCGCATGGGGTGCCGACACCGCTCCGCTCTCGTCGGCCACATTCAGTCCCTTCACGGCAGGACGTCTCATCGCCGGTGTTCGGCTGCTCCGGAACTTGCAGCAGGAAGAAGCCGTCCACTGGCTTTCGCCCCTCGGACATCCCTGTGAGGGTCGTCTCTATCAGGATTGCTATATCACCAACAAGAATATCCATCACGGCATCGAACTCTACACCGATGCCCTCTTCCGCTATCTCTTCGGAGCTTGGCTCCGTCGTGCCGTCGCAGGTCTCCCTGTCGAGGCCGACGAATCGGGCACGGGCGAGTGGACCGACCTCATGGGCGGCTATTATCCCCTTGCCGAGTTGAAGGACGGCATTGAGGCGGCACTCGAAGTTTCGCCTGCGGAAGCCTGCGAAGCCTTGAGCCGGACTCTCCTGCCCGACCGCGACCTGTTGGACCGCTGGGAATGGAACTGGCAGAGCCGCGCACTGCGCGAATTCTTCGGCTTCAATCCCGTGACGGCCGGTGCCGACGACAAACGGAGCCGCCTCGAAGACCTCCGTCACCGGCTCCATCACGCTCAGTTCATGTTGCGTCTCGATGCCGACAAGGAGTTCAATCAGACCGCCCGCATGATGTACGGACTCGACGGAGACGAAGCAGCATGCACCTCCGACTTCGAGACCGGCATGGGAACGCTTGAGACTGACTCCACCTGTCTCTCCGTAATGAAAGAGACAGAGGCCGAAGAGGCCCTCATCGACGCTCTGTTGGCCAAATTATAATCCCTTTTTCGGGCGGGGGGAGACTTTCCTCCCGCCCGTTGTTCCCTTTGTCTGTTTGTCTATGGAATCCCTGATGTATTACGTCTGGCAGCAGCGGCTGTTTTTGACGCTTCGCTCCGTTGACGGGAGTGAAATTGAAGTGCTCAATCCCGGGTTGAGAAACCTTGAGACAGGCCCCGACTTCTTCAATGCCAAAGTGCGCATTGACGGCACCGTTTGGGCCGGCAATGTCGAGATGCATGTCAAGGCCAGCGATTGGTACCGTCACCGGCACGACCGCGACGTGGCTTACGACAGTGTTATTCTCCACGTTGTGCTTGAGCCTGATGTCCCGGTCACCGATGCCAACGGACATCCCCTCCATACGGTGGTGATGACCGTTCCGCAGCCTGTCATCGACAAATACAGATCTCTCACCTCCAACGGGGGCGGAGCCCTCATGTCGGTATCCTGTGCGTCCGATTTGCCTACGTTGCCGGCCATCGTGCTGCGCGATTGGGAAACCTCGTTGGCGGTTCAGCGCATGCTCGACAAGGTGAAGCGTGTGCGCGACCTTATCGAAGACCGCATGGAGTCCTGGCCCTCTGCCTTTTGGGTCATCCTCTGCCGCGCCTTCGGTACCGGCACCAACAGCGATGCCTGCGAAAGGCTGGCCCGCTCGCTTCCCTACAGTTGCATCCTCCATCATCTCGACAATCCCCTTCAGGTCGAAGCCTTGCTTCTCGGGCAGGGCGGTTGGCTCGAAGGAGGTGGAAAAGGGAAATCGGAGTTGTCGGAGTCGTCTGAATTGTCGGAGACATCGGACTATCTTGTCTCCCTCCGTCGGGAGTATGCTTTTCTGCGGGCGAAGTTTTCTCTCACGCCGCTGCCTGCTGTGTCGTGGAAATTCTCACGTACAAGGCCGCAGGCCAATCCCCAGTCGCGCATGGCCTTGCTGGCAGCGCTGCTGTGCCATCATCCGCGTCTCTTCGAGGAAGTGTTGGAGGCTCCGAGTGTCAACGCTCTGCTCGACCTTTTCAAAGTCTCGCCTTCGCCTTATTGGCGCGAACATTTCGAACTTGAGCCTGCGGGGCAAGCCGTGCCATCGGACTCCCGTACGGGTCTGCCCTCCGGATTGGGCCTCGCTACCCGTCAGTCGTTGGTCATCAACGCCGCCGTGCCCATTCTCCTGGCATACGGACAATGGAAAGGGAATGAAGAGATGGTGGAACGTGCCATGATGATGCTTGAAAATATTCCGGCCGAATACAACCGTTACGTTGAGGCATGGCGTAAGGCCGGCCTTCCCGTTCAAAACGCCCTCGAATCGCAAGCCCTGCTCCATCTCTATAAGAACTACTGCCAGTTCCGCAAGTGTATGCGCTGCCGCATCGGATGCTGGCTCCTCAAGAGCATCCGGCTATAAAGAAGGCGGGGCCGGGCTTCGACCCGACCCCGCCCTTGACATGATACCATATCGAGGCACAAGTCTCGTCCGTTATCTCATCATGAACTTCTTGCCGTTGATGATGTAGATGCCCGGGGAGAGGTGTTGTTTCCAGCTGCCGTCCTCCACCTCCTGCTCGCCGGCCACACAACGTCCCTGAAGGTCGTATATGCGGTCGTCGCCCTGTGCGGGCATCCAATCCTCCTTCTCGTCAATCGGTCCCTCTCCGTCGTGCTCGAAACGCACGGGGATAAAGTCGATGCTGCGGGTCTGATCCGGTCTGGCGGTGGCACCGCTGCCGCCTGCACGGTAGTAAATCTTATTGTGGAGGACATAGTAGTTGTTGCGAGTCCATGAAGCCCTCGTTAAGCCTAGTTCTTTGTTCGGGTTGGCATTGATGTGGAAGCCCACGTTGGTATTGCCTAATGAAGGCAGTACGGCGGTGATGGTGCCATCTGCATTCAGCGTCATTGTTCCCTCCATTTTGGGACCAAATACATAGACGCGTCTGTTATCATCGTATGGCATCAGCAACTGCTCCAGATACTCGTATGAGAAGATGGTGCTGATGGCCGTTGACGGCGAAGTGGTAGGAATCGTTGCCTTGATATACGACGTAGCTCGCTTCGTAGAGAACAGCACGGGCGTTCCGGCAGGAACGAAGTAGTCATTGTCCTTATATGTTCCTGCTGTATTGTAATTACCGATAGGCTTCGGATGCAATCCGTTTTCACTCCAAGGTGAATCAGCAGCAACACAGGTATATGCATTGGAAGAGTGGAGACTATCGGCTTCATTCTTGTTTGCAATCAGCAAGTCGAATGGCACACACAGCGAACTGTAGTACCAGAGGTCTGTAAGCACTGCCTCCTCACCGCCGCTGTGGGTCTCGACATACAAACCTGTCTTGTTGGCAGGCTCCATGCACCACTTGGTCTTGTCTGTCAAAGTCGCTCCAAAAGCAGTTTTGTTACTATAACCTATGTCATACTTGTTAGAACCGTTATAATACAGGTAATTTCTACTGCTGGGAGAGTCATTGTTATCATGTATCAACACAGTTGCGCCGCCAATGTCGGTAATATTGAAATTTGTAGCAGAACCCGTTCCCATTTTGTTCTCTATGACATTGAGTCCCTGCGTCTGCATATTTGCAGTACCAGCAGCACCGGTAAAGCGGAAGATGGTGGATGGGTCATACTCTGTTGCGGGAATGGGAATCAATCCGCATGTAGCAGCAGTTTCGGTGTAGCCACTTTCCAGAACCTCGAATGTGGTGCTTACGCCCATACGACTGTAGAAGTGCATGGGGATGGCTGTGCTTCGGTCCCCCGCCGTCTTCTCTATCTCATGCAGATAGCCGCTCATATAGCGAGGTGTGGTGATGCCGTCGGAATTGGGCAGATTGTGCAAGCGGTAGTAGCCCGGGGCATAGCTGACGATGTTGGCATCATTATACACAATAGCCTGCTTTGCCATTAAGTTGGCAGCACCCTCGTATGCTGTCTTGCCTGTCGTATTCAATCCTCCCACATAGTCTGCACGGTCGTAGTAGGGCTTCAACTGCGCCTCGCTCAGTCCGAAGGTCCACTCCGTAGAGGACGAAGACTGGAGTGTCACCGTGCCCGAACTGTTATCTATATAATAAGGTGTGCCGCCCTGGGCGGTCAGTGTCTGTACCTTGAAGTATCCATCGGTGTTGCCCGGTAAGAGTTCGTAGATGGCATATTCTGGATGCGTGGCACTTGGACTCTCCAATGAGATTGCAACATCATCACCAGGGGCAGTAGGCGTAAGCACTTCACTAACTTTTGCACTCTTCGTAGTCATCACGTTGCTTGTCTGCCCTCCGTTCTTATACACATAGCGGTTGTACATCCAGAAGCCGTAGGGGTCGCCCA